>JASHRW010000056.1 GCA_030037065.1 Xanthobacteraceae bacterium | reverse complement strand
TAGCGCGCCCTGAGCGTCATCGCCGCACCGAACGCACCCAAAGCAAACACATGCCGGCGGGTCACGTGAAGACTCGAGTTGGACAGACGCGTCATCGTTTTATATCGCTTGGTTAATTGGAGAGGTCGCGGGGATTGAAATCGACTGTAATATCTTTCCATTGCGCGTAATGCTCGGGTTTGAGCATCTTGAAAGGCTGACACATCAGCAACGCGCGCGTACCGCTCTCCGCAAGGGCAGGACCGAGCGGGGACGCGGTACCCGCGACCACGACAGGCATTTGCGCCAACGACCCGTCGGGTTTGAACAGAACGCGCAACGAGACGTAGATATTGCTGTTGGAGTCGATGCCGGGCGGCGGGCTCCAACAGTCCCTGATACGCTCGCGCAAAGCGTCGATCTCGGATTGCGATAGTTGTGCGTTCGGCGCGGCATTCGGCGCTCCGAGCCCCGCCTGGTTGTTGAGCGCATCGGCTGTCGCCACCTGGCGCTGCGGATCGCGGTGATCGAGCAGTTGGGCGATCTGATTGGGATCATATTGCGGGGTTTTCGGTTTCGGCTTGTCCTCTGCCTTAGACGATTCGGTTTTCTTCAACAGCTCAGCTATCTTATCTGCCTTGAAGTCATCTTTCTTCTTCTCCTGCCTTTGCGCTGTTTTCGGATCCGGCTTGGGCTGCGGCTTTTGTTGAGGATGCGGCTTCGGCTGCGGCTCGGGCACCGGCGAGTTGGTGGTGATCGCCGGCTTGTCTGCGACCTTGGGAGCAACCTGATCAACCTGCTTGAGCGGATCGATTTTGTCGGCAAGCGGTTTCGGCTTCTCCGTGTGAGGAGCATTCTTTTGACCCAAGGCCGCGCGCGAAAGATCGTTATCGGTCACGATCTGTACCGGCACGTAATTCGCCAGATCGTCGCTCGGCTTCGAGTTGGCAAGACTGACCAGCGCGAACAGGATAAGCGCCGCGTGGGTGGATCCGGATATGACCCAATCGGATCGCAATCCTATTCTCCCGCTGTTTTCTCGTTCGTTATGTTCAGAACGGTGCCGAAACCGGCGTCATGGAGCCTGCCGAGGACCAGCGCGACCTCATTATAGCAGAGCTGCTTGTCGGCGTTGACCCACACTGTGGGAGCGGGTTGCCCCGGGGCGGCGTTAGCGCTCTTGATCGCTTGGAATTTGGCCTCGATCTGGTCCATTGTGATCGGCGTCTTGTCGAGAAACAGGTCGGCATGACTGGAGCAGTCGCCACCGCTCTTTTTGAGCGTCACGCTGAGCGGCGCTTTCTGAGAATTAAGGACGGTGCCTCCGCGCGTATCGGGAAGATCGACGCGGATCGACAACGTCATCAGCGGCGCCGTCACCATGAATACGATCAGCAACACCAGCATGACGTCGACGAACGGCGTCACGTTGATGTCGGCCATCACCGCGCGCCGGCGGCGGCTGCGCTTGCCGGTCGACGGCGCGTTTATGACACCTGCCGTCATTTCCCCCTCACGCCCTTTCGTCGATCTGCCGCGACAAGATCGCGGTGAATTCGTCGGCAAAACCCTCGAGCCGCTGCGCCTGCCGGTTCACCTCGACGGTGAACTTATTATAGAAAATCGTCGCCGGGATGGCGGCAACGAGGCCGATTGCGGTCGCGAACAGCGCCTCCGCGATGCCGGGCGCGACCACCGCCAATGAGGTGTTCTGCGTCGCGGCGATCGACTGGAAGCTCGTCATGATGCCCGTCACCGTGCCGAACAGGCCGATGAACGGGCCCGCCGAGCCCACCGTCGCCAGAACCAAGAGCCGGCGCTCCATGTGCTCAATCTCGCGCGCAATGGTGACATTCATCACCTTCTCGATCCGCATCTGCAGCCCGGCGAAGGAGCGGATATTACCCTCGAAGCTCCGCTTCCATTCGTTCATGGCGGCCACGAAAAGCGCGCCGGTCGAATGGCCCGGCGCCGGCGCCAGCGATTTGTAGAGTTCCTCAAGCGACTGCCCGGACCAAAAGGCCTCTTCGAAGCGGTCGCCGGCCTTGCGGATGCGCGAGAACAGAAATGTCTTGTCGATGGCGATCGCCCACACCCAGACCGAGCACACCACGAGCCCGCCCATCACCAGCTTCACGATCCACAGCGAATTCCAGAACAGGGTGAAAAGCTGAAGGCCTGACGACGACATGGCTCGTCCTTTTGGGCATGCTTCGAGCGGTCCTGCCGCAGCGGCCGCCACCGGAACTCAATACTGGCCGTGACCGGCGTGGCGCGCGCTATGTAGGGACCAATTGGCGAAGCCAGCCAAACGCAATACGCGTGCCGACCACGACCCGAAATTTCACGGAACCCAAGCCCGGCCCGTCACCGGCGAGACCGGAATCAGTCGCGAAACTTGTCCAAACTAGGGCGTGTCACCCGTCCTCCGGACGTAACGAAGCGCGACTGTCCTTAACGGGAAGTTAAGGCCGATTTGTAGTGCGGCAGGAACACGTGGTTGTCGCCGAAGACAGACGGGCCGCCCACATAATGACGGGCGGCCCACAATCTTTGTTGGTTTCGCCCCGCCGATCAGCTTGCCTGCGGTTGCGGTCTCTCATCGTCGGGCCGATTGCGCCGCTCGGCCATGAACTGGTCGAACTCTGCTCGATCCTTGGCAAAACGCAGGCGCTCCAGAAATTCCTTGAACTCGCGCTGCTCGTCCTCGAGTCGCCGCAGCGTTTCCGCGCGATACTCGTCGAAGGCGCGATTGCCACTCGAGCGCGGCTGGCCCCACCACTGGCCGGTGCCGCCGGCACGCGCGCCCTCCATCCTGTGACGTAAGCGGTCCATCTTCTCCTGCATACGCTCCATCTTCGATTGCCAGCGGTTCATGTGATGCTCCCACCGGCCGTCATTGTTGCGATTACAGCATCCCATTCGTCCACTCCCAATCATGAAGGCGAGAACCGCAAGTCCAAGCGGCCACCAGGTCCAAAAACCGAGGATCATGAGGACGAGAAGCCCCAATGGCCACCAAGCCCAAAAACCCAGAAACATGAGCAGGCCTGCTGCGATTGGCATGGGGCACCTCGCCAAGTGAATGTAAATAACATTTACATCAAGCCACCGCGCTGTCAAGACGCTCACGCGTTCGTGAGAATCATGAGCCCGAGCCAGCCGTCACGCCCAGACCGCGGAGATAAACGAGCACACCGGCCTCAAGTAGTTCTTCGGCTGACATCGGCAATGTACGCTGAGCGGCATCGCCTCTCCCGAATAGCGAAGCGATACCATGCGAGGTTGCCCAGATGTGCAGCGCGACCATGAGCGCCGGCGGCCTGCCTTTCGGCGGCATCTGACTGCAAACCTTTTCCGCAGCTTCGCGCAAGACTGCAAAGGCGCGCTCGCCGGCAGCGCGGAGTTCGGGAGTGGAAGCCGGTGGAACGCCCGACTCAAACATCGCTGAATAATAGGCAGGCTCGGCGCGCGCGAAGGCTAGATAAGCCTTGCCCATCCGCTCAAGTGCTGTCAGCGCATCCGGCCG
This sequence comes from Xanthobacteraceae bacterium, assembly GCA_030037065.1. Taxonomy (GTDB): domain Bacteria; phylum Pseudomonadota; class Alphaproteobacteria; order Rhizobiales; family Xanthobacteraceae; genus BOG-931. The sequence continues at coordinate 1,807 of JASHRW010000056.1, read as the reverse complement.
CCCATCATCCCACGCGCGCGCAAGAGCGATCTCGAACTGCTCGAAGCCGCGCAGCGCCACGTTGGCAAGCAGATCATCGCGATCGCGGAAGTGCCGGTACGGCGCCGCCGGGCTCACTCCGGCCCATCGTGCCGCCTCGGCAAAGGTAAATCCCGCCGAGCCCTTCTGCGCAATCAATTCAAGCGCCGCGCGAACGAGCGCCTCCTTGAGATTGCCGTGGTGATAGCCGCGCGGGCCGTCCTTCTCGTCTTTCGACCAGCTCATGTAAATAGCTTTTACATCAGGCGCCGCGCGACGTCGACGTCACCAGGCAAAGCAAAGCCCTCAAACGCGACGGGCTGGCGGCGCCACCCACGGCAGGCGATCGAACAGCACAGGCGCGTCGGTTTGGGCGCCTTCGATGGTCAGCAGGCGCAGTTTCGTGCGCACGCCGCCCGGCGCGGAGAATCCGCCCATTTTACCGCCGGCCGCCAAGACGCGATGACACGGCACGACAAGCGGAAACGGGTTCTCCGAGAGCGCCTTCGCGACGTCGCGCGCCAACGTGCGGTCGCCCAAGCGCTCCGCGATTTCTCCATACGAAAGCGTCGCACCGGGCCGGATGCTGCGCGCCACATCATAAACACGCCGATTGAATTCCGGCACGCGGTCCTCATCGAGCGTGACGCCACTCAATTCCACAGGCTCGCCGCACAGCAATCCGACAATGCCGTCAATAGCGCGCTGCACCTCGGGCGGAGGTGCCGCCTCGCGTGCCTGTGCGAAACGGCGAAGCAGACGACCGTGCGTCGCGTGCGCGCTCTTTTCCGGAAGCTGCACGCCAGCAATGCCGCGCGCGCTCCAGACGATGCCGCACTGGCCGATTGCCGTGTCGAAGAAAGCAAATTGAAGGGCGTCGGTCATGCCGCAAATATAGCGAACGCCATAATGGCGTAACACCCGATTTCAGGATTGGACCGCGTCCTGGTCCGCCTTCATGGCCAGGCGCAACGGCTTGGGAATCGGGCGCGCCCGCCCGCCGCTGATGAAAGCCACGCGCACGTCGGCCTCGACCAACACCTCCTTGTTCCGCATAACCCGCTGGTGCAGCGTGATCGAGGCACCCCTGACCTCTTGCGGCTCGGTCAGGATTTCGAGCACGTCGTCCATTTTCGCAGGCTTGAGAAAATCGATGCTCATAGCGCGCACCACGAAGGCAAATCCCGGCGCCTCCTTTTCCGTCTCCTCGAACAGTGCGCGGTGATCAGCTCCGAGGAGGCGCAGATAGTTGGTGCGCCCGCGCTCCATGTAGCGGAGATAATTGGCGTGATAGACGATGCCGGTGAAGTCGGTGTCCTCGTAATAGACGCGCACGGTTAACACGTGTCGCCCATCGCGGATTTCACCGTCGAGCGGAATCGCAGTCACACCCCTAGTCTCCACGGCACCCGTCCCGCCATCGCCTGTTCCCAGTTCTTGCCGTCGAACTGTTTCACCTCGATGGTCGACAAATCAACACCGTCGAGACAACGGACGTTGACGTCGATCTTATCGGGATCCGAGCGCGGGACGTAAAACGGGTGTATGCCGCACGTTGCACAGAAAGTATGTTGCGCGACGCCGGTGTTGAAGCGATAGGTGGTGAGCGCATCCTTGCCACTGAGCAATTCGAACTGCTCGGGCGGCACGATCAAATGCATAAAACCCTTTTTGCTGCACATCGAACAATTGCAATAGGTGACACGCAACAACGAGGCCGTCACGCGAAAGCGCAGCCGGCCGCAGTGACAGCCGCCCTCATAGGTTTGCATTGTGTCACTCATCTTCA
>JASHRW010000400.1 GCA_030037065.1 Xanthobacteraceae bacterium | reverse complement strand
GTCCGCCGAGGCCGGAATCAAACACCAGAATGGTCGGATGCGCCATAACGCGACACTCGCACAGAGCTAAACGCCGGCAATTGCGCTGGCCTATGCCCGCTGATCCTCGCTTGGCGGCAATATCAGCCGCCTAGGGCGCCAACAAGGCGAGGCCCTTCCTTGGGGGTGGCGGCCAGTTCTTCGCGCAGCTTGAGCTTGCGAGCGGATGGCGAAATCACGCCGCTCACGGCGGTGAAGGTTAGAACCAGAATTGCCGCCAGATTGCCGTCGCGGTGATCGGCAAAGGCCACTGCGCCCATCAGATAGGCCCAGAACGGGAAGGCGATTGTCGATACGATGGCGTTGACGATCCAGGCGTCACCGTCCTCCCGAACGTACCAGCAGAACAGCGGTGTCAAGACGAGACAGCTTACGATCAGCGCGCCAACCGCGACGACACTGACCGGGACGCCCGCCATGGCGGCGTCATTGCCGCCGGCCTTGATGGCCTGTCCAAGGATGGCATTGATCACCATGAAGAAGGCGAGGACTTCGCCTGGAACATATTTCACCAGGCGCACCAGATAGGTGTCGCCTGGATCGCTATTCGGTATCGCTACTCCATCGAGGTCCGAGCGAAGTACGCGCTCGAGATCGGAAAGATGCTCATCCGGCACCTGCGGCTTGCGTACCAATCGGCTCATGGTTTTCTCCCCCAGAAGCGTAGGACTTTTTACGTCAGTTGCGGTGAGTCGGGCAAACCAGCAAATGCGAGTGAAGCGCCGCCAGATCCGGGTAAGGAAGGCGTCCAGCCAATGGCCTAGTCTCGCCGCGAAGTCGGTGATACGGCCAGAGTAGGGCAATGGCCCAGGCGGCCGAGCGATGAATTTGGCCGTCAAGTACCGGAAACAGGCCTTCGCTCAGGGTCGCCCGAACACCCGGCGGAAAATCTCGTCGACGTGGGCAAAATGAAAGTCGAGATTGAAGTTCGCTTTAAGCTCCGCCTCGCTTAAGTGCTTACGCACTTCCTTGTCGGCCTCGATCAGCGTCAAGAAACTGCCTTCGCCAGCCCAGGCTTTCATGGCGTTGCGCTGAACCAGCCGATAGGCATCCTCGCGCGCGACGCCCTTTTGCGTCAGTGCAAGGAGCACGCGCTGCGAATGGATCAGACCGCCGAGCCGATCGAGATTCTTGCGCATGCTCTGCGGATAGACGATCAGCTTGTCGATTACACCGGCGAGGCGCGCCAGGGCGAAATCGAGCGTCGTCGTCGAATCCGGGCCGATCATGCGCTCGACCGAGGAATGGGAAATGTCGCGCTCGTGCCAGAGCGCGACGTTTTCCAGCGCCGGCGTCACATAGGCGCGCACCATGCGGGCAAGTCCCACCAGATTCTCGGACAGCACCGGGTTGCGCTTGTGGGGCATGGCGGAGGAGCCCTTCTGTCCGGGTGAGAAATACTCCTCGGCCTCCAAAACTTCGGTGCGCTGCAAGTGGCGTATTTCGTTAGCCAATCGCTCGATCGAGGCGGCGACAACGCCGAGCGCCGCGAAATACATGGCATGACGGTCGCGCGGGATGACCTGAGTGGAAATCGGCTCGACGGAAAGTCCCATTTTCTCGGCCACATGCGCTTCGACCCGCGGATCGATTTGCGCAAATGTGCCGACAGCGCCGGAGATCGCGCAGGTCGCGACCTCCGTGCGCGCCGCCTCTAACCGTTTTTTTGCCCGCGCGAATTCGGCGTAGGCAACGGCGAGCTTGAGGCCGAACGTCGTCGGCTCCGCATGAATGCCGTGCGAGCGCCCGATGGTCGGCGTGTATTTGTGCTCGTGGGCGCGGTTTTCGATCGCGGCGTTGAGCTTTTCCACGTCGGCAATGAGCATGTCGGCCGCGCGCACGAGTTGAACGTTGAAGCAGGTGTCGAGCACGTCCGAGGAGGTCATGCCCTGATGCACGAACCGCGCCTCGGGCCCGACAATTTCAGCCAAGTGCGTGAGGAAGGCGACGACATCATGCTTGGTTTCGCGCTCGATCTCCTCGATCCGTGCGATATCGAACTTGGCCACCTTGCCCTTGGCCCAGATCTTTTTTGCCGCCGCCCTGGGAATCATGCCGAGTTCGGCCATGGCGTCGGCAGCGTGCGCCTCGATCTCGAACCAGATGCGAAAGCGCGTCTCCGCCGACCAGATCGCCGCCATTTCCGGACGTGTGTAACGGGGGATCATCGCCACCTCGCAAGCCAAGTCCGCGCTGTAGCAGATCGGGCGATGCTCAACAATTGCGCGGTACTGTGCGATGCTGGGCAGTCAGCGAATCACGGGGGTAATTATGAAATCCCTCCAGATCGTGCCGCGTGACGGGCATAGCCTCTATGGCGCAATGATCAGGAAGCAGGCGGAAATCCGCAAAGCCGGGCGCGGGACTTTTTCCCGTACGGGGGCACGGCGGAGCAAGGCCGCACGCTGGACTCATGTCCGCTACAAAGGATCGATCGAGCTAAAATCGGCGGACGCGGATGCTGTGAGCGCCCGCATCAAGTCTCCGGACCGCGGCGACGAAGCGCGGCTCCTTTCCTCGTTCCTTGGCTGGATCGACCGCCATTTCGGCACGCAGATTGCGTCGGTGAGTATTCAGTATCAGTAGTTTTAAGCCGAAAGTGCGCGCGGTCGTATGGCCGGCCGTAATCGACCGGCGTTCCCTTGAAAATGATGCCGTTCGGATTGGCTTGCCGCTCTTGCCCAGGAGATCCTCGTCGCGCCATTTGCCGTCGACAACGATGGCGATCAGGCGGCTTCCCCGCGCGCCAATGCCGCCGCATTGCGGATCGCCACGATATTGCCGCGGTACGAAGCGGCATTGCGGTCCTTGAACACCGCCGAGCCGGCGACGAAGGCGTTGGCGCCGGCGCGTGCCGCCTGCGACGCTATCTCGGGCGTGATGCCGCCGTCGATCTCGATGTCGATCGGCCGGCCGCCGGCCATGGCGCGCAGATTGCGCACCTTGTCGAGCGCGCCGGGAATGAATTTTTGCCCGCCGAAGCCGGGATTGACCGACATGACGAGGATCAGATCGACAATGTCGATGACGTTCTCGATCGTGCTTTCCGGCGTGCCAGGATTGAGCGTCACGCCGGCGCGCTTTCCGAGCGCGCGAATGTGCTGCAGCGAGCGATGGATATGCGGGCCGGCCTCGACGTGCACGGTGATGGTGTCGGCGCCGGCCTTGGCGAAGGCTTCGAGATACGGATCGCATGGCGCGATCATCAGATGCACATCGAGCGGCTTTTTGGTGTACGGCCGGATCGCTTGCACCACGTTCGGCCCGATCGAGATGTTCGGTACGAAATGGCCGTCCATGACATCGACATGGATCCAGTCGGCACCGGCCTCGTCGACCGCGCCCACCTCCTCGCCCAGCTTGGCGAAATCGGCGGACAGAATCGAAGGGGCGATGACGAGCGGGCGTTGCACGGCGTTCTCCGGAACGATCCGCTCGCCTAACACGTCGAAAGCGAAGCGGCAACGCGGCCACCGCGGGCGGCAAGATTTGCCCGCGCGCTTGCGGCCGCGGCAGGTTTGACCTCGCTTCGGTCCGGCGGCTGCGGCGAAAGCTCCATGTTTTCCGATGCTTGGTGCGCGGCCCCGGTTTTGCATCGACATTGCGGGGGCAACCTGCGGCGGACGACCATCCGTCGCTTCGAGGAGCGCGCGCCATGTCGCTATCCGTCGGTGGAACGAACGCCAACAATCCCTTCGCTGCCTTGCAGTCGCTTTGGCAGCAGGCGTCGTCGGCAAGCGGCGCGTCGGGGCAATCCAGTCCGCTGTCGGCGCTGTTGGCGGAGCTCGACCCGCAAGGCGGCGCGTCGTCAACGGGCGAGACCTCGCCGGGCGGCACCAATCCCGTCTTGGCCAATGCCGCGACGCCATTCGGCCCGCAGACACTCCAGACGCTGTTGGCGCTGCAAGCCAACGGCGGCAATCAGCAAACGCTGGCGTCGCAATTCGAGAATGCCGCGAACGACAGCGACCCGCTGTCGGCGCTGCAGACTCAGCAGAGCCAAGACCAGCACCATCATCGCCATCATCAGACGGGTGCCGGCGGCTCCGCCACGACCGACACTGCCTCAAGCGGCTCGGCTTCCGGCACCTCCGGGTCGTCCAGCGGCTCCAGTGGGACTGGCAACAATCTTATCGAACAATTGCTGCAGATGCAGGCGCAACTGGTCGCGCCGGCGCCGACGCAGAGCATCGCCGCCTAGCGGCGATTGCCGACCAGCACTGCGCTGGACTTGCCTACCTAGCCGCGATACCGCGTGCCAGCAGCGGAGGCTTTTGCTGTGGCGCGCGCCGATGTCATCGTCTTGGGAGCCGGGACCGTCGGAACTTCGATCGCGCTCCATCTCGCCAAGCGTGGGCTGTCGGTCGCGCTGGTCGACCGCGCCGGGCCGGGGGAGGGGACCTCTTACGGCAATACCGGCATCATCGAAGGCAACACCATCTTTCCGCAGGCCTTTCCGTCCGATTGGGCGACGCTCATCCGCATCGCGCTAAAGCGCGCGCCGGAGGCCAATTATCATCTGACGTTTCTGCCGAAGATCGCGCCGTGGCTTTTGGCGTTCCGTGCCGCGTCACGGCCCGAACGATTGCTTGAGACCGTGCAACTGATGCGGCCGCTGTTCGCGCGGGCAATCGCCGAGCATGACACGCTCTCCGCCGAAGCCGGCGCCGGCCGTTATCTACGCCGCAACGGCTGGCTCAAGCTCTATCGCGGCGACCGCTCGTTCGCCGCGCAGGCGCGCGAATTGGAACTGGCGGCAACGCTCGGCATCACCAACGTGCCGCTCGATGGCGAAGCGGCGCGCGCGCTCGAGCCTTCGCTTCATCCGGTGTTTCGTCATGCCGTGCATTGGACCGGCGCGGTGAGCGTGAGTAATCCGCTGGCGCTGACGCGCGCGTACGCGGCGCGCTTGGCCGCGCTCGGCGGAATTATGCTGTCCGGCGACGCGCGGTCCTTGCATCGCTCCGAGCCGCATTGGCGCGTCGACAGTTCGGCCGGGCCGGTCGATGCCGGCGATGTCGTGATCGCCCTCGGTCCGTGGGCGCCCGACGTGCTCGATCCGCTCGGCGTCAAGCTGCCGCTCGCCGTCAAGCGTGGCTATCACCGGCATTTTCGCGCGCAAGGCAACGCCGGACTGAGCCGGCCGATCCTCGACGCCGAAAACGGCTATTGCCTCACCCCCATGGAGCAAGGAATCCGTCTGACCACCGGCACCGAATTCGCCGCGCGCGATGCGCCGCCCACGCCTGGGCAGTTCGGCCGTCTGCTGCCGGCTGCGCACGACTTGTTTCCGCTCGGCGAGCCTGCAGAGCCGGCGCCATGGCTCGGCGCGCGGCCCTGCTTTGCCGATTCTCGCCCAGTGATTGGGCGTGCGCCGCGGAGCCGCGGGTTGTGGCTCGCCTACGGCCACGGCCATTGGGGCTTGACGCTCGGGCCGGCGACCGGTCGGCTGATCGCCGAAATGATGACCGGCGCAACGCCGTTCTGCGACCCCAAGCCATACAGCGCGGATCGCTTCCTGCACTGAGGACTCGGCCGCCTAATTGCCGCTGATGGTCTTCACCACGCTGCTCTCCGGGCGCGTATTGGTGGCGTCCATCTTGTCCTCTTGCCGCAGCATGTCGTCGTACTTGGCCAGCGTCGTCACCGGGGCCTTCGGCACCATGTGCACGATCTTGAAACCGTTTGCCTTCAACTGCCGGAGCAATTCCGGCAAAGCGGCCGCGGTCGCCGGCTTGAAGTCGTGCATCAGCACAATGCCCTTGCCGCGCTTTTTCAGCTTGCTCATCACCGACTCGATGACCTGCTCGGGCCGGTGCATCTTGAAGTCGAAGGAATCGATATCGGTCGAGAACGTCGCAATATTGCGCGACGCGAGATAAGCGAGCAGTACGGGCGGCTGCTGCAGGTCGGGAAAGCGAAAGAACGGCGCGATTGGCCCGCCGACGGCGCGGTGCACGGCGCTTACGCCCAGCTCGATTTCTTGTTTGGCCTGCTCGATGTCGCTGGCATAGGGATTCCGCGCCAAATCCTTGTGCGACCATGTGTGACTGCCGATCGTCATGCCGGCCGCGGCCACGATCTTCGAGAGCTCGGGATGCCAGGTCGCGTGCTCACCGATCTCAAAGAAGGTCGCCTTCAGGCACTGATCGGTCAGCGCCTTGATGACGGCGGGCGTGTTTTGCGGCCACGGGCCGTCATCGAATGTCAGCACGACTTCGTGGTCGCTCAGGAAGTCGTATTGCTTGAAATGCTCGAAGCCGAACGCCGGGCCTCCCGTCGTGTCGATCTGGACGATGCGCGACAGCCCCATGCCGCCGGGCTTGTCGCAAGCCGGGATGCCGTTGTCCGCCTTACCGGACGGAGTCGCGTTGGCGAGGGATGCCCCCGGCGTATTCTGGCCGGGAACGTTTTGCGCTGCCGCAAGATGGATTGGCGCAGGCACCGCCGCGGGCGCCGGCTCAGCGATCGATGATGCGGCGATCGGTGCCTGCAATGGTGCGGCGGCCGGAGCTGCTGCGACCTCATCAGCGGCGGCAGGTGCCGTGCTATTCGTGCGCTGAGCAATTGAGAGCGGGCTGCCCTGGCCGCTCACTTTTTGCGCGGCAACGACTCCAAATGCCGCAAGACCCAGGGTCGCCAACGCGGCGACGACGATTACCAGCACCCTCACCGCAACCTCCGCCCCACAGACGCCACGCGACGCAAGTGAAGGCGCAATCTGTAAGCGAGTCAATGGAAACGACAAGAATGGCAGGCTTCTGCAAAAGAAAGATTCGGATTGTGGTTTCCGCGGCACGCAATGGTAAACCGCCACGCTCTCGCGCTATTCAGCCGCCGAATTGATCCTTCCAGCTCGGCAAAGCGCCGGGGAAGGGGAGCGTGGACGCTTCAAAAACGCCGCGCGCGATTGCGCGCGCCGTCACATTAGCGGCCAGCGCGCCGAGTTTGCTCAAGGCGAAGAGCGGGTCGGCGAGCGGCCGCCGGCTGGTCGAGACGGCGAACACGATGTCGCCGTCGAGCGGCGTATGCACCGGATAGATCGCGCGCGACATACCCGATTGCGCCATGATGGCCAGCCGCTTGGCTTGGGCTTTGCTGAGGACGACGTCGGTCGATACCACCACCAGCGTCGTGCTGGCGCGGGCGCCGCCTTTGGTGCGCGGCTCCAGCGCGGACGGCGGGAATGAAGTGGGCAATCCGCGCCCGCCGAATTCGCCGTTAACTTCGTACGGCGCCGCCCAGAACCAGGGGCCGCGATCGACCAGCACACTGCCGGCGGTATTGACTGCAGCGAGCGCGCCGATAACGGCGCCGTCCTCTGTCTCCGCCGAAGCGGAGCCGATCCCGCCCTTGCAATTGACTGTGGCGGCGCCGGTGCCGGCCCCGACGCTGCCGAGACCGAATTCGCTGGCGGCGCTCGCCGCCGCCGCGTAACCGAGCTCCCGATAGGGGGGAAAGCGCCCCCAGTTCTTATCGCCGCCATTGTTGAGATCAAACAGGATCGCCGCCGGCACGATCGGCACCCGGGCCGCTCCGACAGCGAAGCCGCGGCCCTGTTCCTTCAACCAAGCCTGTACGCCTGAAGCGGCGTCGAGGCCGAATGCTGAGCCGCCAGACAGGGTAATAGCGTCTATGCCCTCGATCGTTTGTGCCGGATCAAGCAGGGCGGTTTCGCGCGTACCCGGGCCTCCGCCGCGCACGTCGATTGAGCCGATTGCCGGCCGGTCAAAGATTACCGCCGTGGCGCCAGAGCCGAGCCGCCTATCCTCGGCGTGGCCAATCTTAAGCCCGGGGACATCGGTGATGAGGTTGCGCATATTTCTCGTCATTCCAGGGTGCGCCCAACGGATCCGGCCCGAAATGCCGGCCCGATGACCGGCTCAGGCGCGAGCCAGCCCGGGATTCATGGATCACGACCGGCGGAACTTGCACTGAAATCTCTCCTGATGGCAGGGGTATCCCCGTTTACCGCTTTGCGGCCTTCCGCAACGACGTGCATGCCTTGCCAATGCCATGGCGCCCGGTGCATCTGGGCGTCATGAACGTAACCATTGCCGCGGCGCTCTTTGCCGGCATGCTGAGCTTCCTGTCGCCTTGCGTGCTGCCGCTGGTGCCGCCGTATCTCGTGTATCTGACCGGGGCCTCCCTCGAACGGCTTGCCGACACCGAAGCCGAGCTGCGGGTGCGGCGTGACGCTGTCGCCGCCGCGCTGCTGTTCGTTCTCGGCTTCTCTACCGTGTTCGTGGCGCTCGGCGCCAGCGCCAGCGCCATCGGTGCGGTGTTGCGCGCCTATTCGGGCGATCTGGCGATTTTGGCCGGCATCGCGATTATCGTCATGGGTCTGCACTTTCTCGGGCTCACGCCGATCGCTTGGCTGATGCGCGAGAAGCGGCTCGACGTTGCCAAGCCGGTTGGACTTTGGGGCGCCTATCTGATGGGGCTCGCGTTCGCGCTCGGCTGGACTCCGTGCATTGGCCCGATCCTAGCGGCGATTCTAGCAGTCGCGGCGTCGGAGGAGACGGTCTCGAAGGGCGCCGGTCTGCTCGCCGTCTACTCGCTGGGTCTCGGCGTTCCGTTCATCATCGCCGCTTTGGCGGTTGAGCCGTTTGCCGCTTTTCTTGCCCGCTTCCGCGCGCATCTCGGCTTGGTGGAGAAGGCGATGGGCGGCCTGCTCGTGCTCACCGGCATAGCGTTCCTCACCGGCACGGTCGGCGAGGCCAGCAATTGGCTGTTGAGCACGTTTCCCTCGCTCGGCAAGATCGGGTAGCAAAAAGCCCGCCTTGTAGCGGGCTTCTTGAACTTGCCGGAGCGAAGCTCTTACATCGTGCAGCCCGAGTTCGGACATTGCACGTAGGTGATTTTGCCGCTCGCGTCCCTCTTCCAGATGTACATCACATAGTCGAGCCGGGTGATATCACCCTTCTTGTCATAGGAAATGTCGCCGATCACAGTGTGAAAGGGCATGCCGGAATGCATCATCTCGGCGACCTTTTTCGGGTCGAGCGATTTGGCCGCTTCCGCCGCCTGTTTGATGATCTGAACGCCGGCATAGCTGTAGAGCGTGTAGGCTTCGGGCTCGAACCCCTTGGCACGGAATTTTGCCACCACGGCCTTGGCCTCCGGCCGGTTGCGCGGATCGGGACCGTAGGTCATCAGCGTGCCGATCACGCCGGGGCCGCCGACGGTTGCGTATTCGTCCGAGGTGATGCCGTCGCCGCCCATCAACGGCGCCTTGACGCCCTGGTCGCGCATCTGCCGCACGATCAGGCCGGCTTCGGTGTAAAGGCCACCGAAATAGACGAGGTCGGCGTCGGATTGCTTGATCTTGGAGATCAGCGCCGAATAGTCCTTCTCGCCGGTATTGATGCCTTCGTAGAGCACTTCGTGCATGCCGCCGGCTTTGATCGTCTTCAAAGTCTCGTCGGCGAGTCCCTTGCCGTAGGTGGTCTTGTCGTTGACGAAGGCAATCCTCTTGCCCTTGAAATGGGCGAGGATGTAGCTGCCGGCGACTTTGCCTTGCTGGTCGTCGCGGCCGCAGGTGCGGAAGATATTCCACAGGCCGCGCTCGGTAACCTGCGGGTTGGTCGAAGCGGGCGTGATCTCCAGGATGCCGTTCTCGTAATAGACTTCCGAGGCCGGGATGGTGACGCCGGAATTGTAATGGCCGATGACGAATTTGACGCCATCGGCGACAAAATTGTTGGCCACCGAGACGCCCTGCTTGGGATCGGATACGTCGTCGCCGAATTCGACCGTGATCTTCTTGCCGAGAATGCCGCCTGCGGCGTTGATGTCGTCGACCGCCTGCTGCACACCGTTCTTCATCTGCAGGCCGGTCGCGGCGTTGGGGCCGGTGATCGGGCCGCCGACACCGAACTTGACGTTTCCGCTTCCTTGCGCCGCGGCGGAAGCGATCAGCGCGCACGCAGTGCCAAGTGCGAAGCCGATTGTGGCGATCCTGTTCATGCTGCTCCCCTTGAGCTTAGATCGGGTTGTTCAACCTTGCAGTGATGTTACGTCAAGGCCCTTTTCGGCGCCAGCCCAACGGACCATCCGGCGCGTTGATCCAGCGATATCGGCTGACCATTTGTGAGGCGCGCGCGGTGCGGAAGCCGAGAAAGCCGCACCCCAAACAGATCGCGCTGTCGATGGCATAGTAATGCGGCGACAACAGCGTGCCGCCGAACAAGGCAAAATGAAAAAAGCGCACAGCGCCCCCGAGCAGGAGCGAGTAGAACACCACCTGCCACCACGGCCGCCACGTCGCCGCGACGGCGCGGCCGGCGAGCCAGGCCGCGCCACCGCCAAGAACGACGGTGACCAACAGAAAAACGCCGAACGCGTCCTCCTCGTAGAAGAAAGTAGCGAGACCGGTCATGTCGCTTGCTGCCGCCCGCCTTCCAGGTAGGCGGATTTCACCTCGGGCCGCTCGAGCAACTCGCGGCCGCTGCCCGACAAAGTGATCAGCCCGTTGACCATGACATAGCCGCGATGGGCAAGTCTCAGTGCGTGGAACGCATTCTGCTCGACCAGGAACACGGTCAGACCGTCATCGGTATTGAGCTTTTTAATGGCTTCAAAAATTTGCCGCACGATCAGCGGCGCAAGGCCAAGCGACGGCTCGTCGAGAAGGAGCAACCGCGGCCGGCTCATCAACGCCCGCGCAATCGCCAGCATCTGCTGCTCGCCGCCTGACAGCGTGCCGCCGCGCTGAATGAGGCGCTGCTTGAGCCGCGGGAACAGCGTCAGCACGCGTTCGAGATCGGTTGCGAATTCGGCGGGCGCGGCGACCGTCGCGCCCATTTGCAGATTTTCCAGAACCGTCATGCGCGGGAAAATACGCCGGCCCTCCGGCGCTTGCGCAAGCTTCAGCCGGGCAATCTCATGCGTCGGCAGCCGCGTAATGTCGCGGCCGTCGAACAGGATGTGGCCATCGCGCGCGCGCGGATCGCCGCACACGGTCATCATCAAGGTGGACTTGCCGGCGCCGTTGGCGCCGATCAGCGCGACGATCTCGCCGGCATTGACGTCGAGGTCGACGCCCTTGAGCGCCCGCACATGGCCGTAGAACGCGGTGACACCGCGCACGGAGAGAAGCGGCGCGCTCATAGGCCTACCGACGCTTCGACCTGCGCCACCTCCTCATCGGCGACGCCCAGATAGGCCGCGATCACTTTCGCATCGTTGCGCACCTCGTCCGGAGCGCCGCCGGCGATCTTGACGCCGTAATCGAGCACCACGATGTGATCGGAAATATTCATCACCACGCTCATGTCATGCTCGATCAACAGGATCGAGATGTCGCACTCGTCGCAAATGCGCAGCAGGATTTCGTTGAGTTCGGCGCTTTCGCGCGGATTGAGGCCGGCCGCCGGCTCGTCGAGGCATAAGAGCACCGGATCGGTGCACATGGCGCGCGCGACTTCGAGCCGCCGCTGCGCGCCGTAGGGCAATTCGCCGGCCGGATCGTCGGCGCGGTCGATCAGGCCGAAGCGGTCGAGCCAGGAGCGCGCCTTGTCGAGCGCCGCGCGCTCAGCGGACGCATAGGAGGGAAAGCCGAGGATGCCGAGCAACGTATAGCCCGAGGCCAGCATCAGAGGGTTGTGCTGGGCGACCAGGAGGTTTTCCAGCACCGTCATGCCGGAGAACAGGCGAATGTTCTGGAAGGTGCGGGCGACGCGCGCCTGTTGGGCCACCAGATAGTCGGGCATGCGCTCGAGCAGAAACAGTGCACCATCGGGCCGCACTAGGCCGCGCTTGCCGCTGTCGGTAAGGCCTTCGAGCGCGCTCCAAACCGCCGGCGCGCCGCGCCGCAGCGCAATGCGTCCCTCGGTCGGCTTGTAAAAGCCGGTGATGCAGTTGAACACCGTCGTCTTGCCGGCGCCGTTCGGGCCGATCAGCGCGGTGATGGCGCCGCTTTGGACCTCGAAGGACAAATCGTCGACGGCGACGAGCCCGCCGAAGCGCATGGTCAAGTGCTCGACACGCAAGACCGGAGAGCCCTCGCGCGCCATCAGCCACGGCCCTCCTGGACCAGATCGACGGAAATGGCCTTGCGCTTCTTCAGAAAGACCGAGGGCTCGCGGGTCGCAATCAGTCCGCGCGGCCGCCAGATCATGATCAGCACCAGGGCTAGCCCGAACAGCAGCATGCGGTACTGGGTCGGATCGAAGGTGGCGCCGAAGATCTCTTTAAGGAAATTGAGCTGGCGCAGGATTTCGGTGCCGCCGATCATCACGATGGCGGCGATGGCCACGCCGATCTGGCTGCCCATGCCGCCGAGAACGACGATCGAGAGCACGGTTGCCGATTCGATGAAGGTGAAGGATTCCGGCGAAATGAACGCCTCGCGCGCGGCGAAGAACGAACCGGCGAAGCCTGCGAACATCGCGCCCATGGCGAACGCGGTCAGCTTGGTGTTGGTGGTGTTGATGCCGAGCGAGCGGCAGGCGATCTGGTCCTCGCGCAAGGCCTCCCAGGCGCGGCCGACCGGGAGGCGGCGCAGCCGCACCGTGACGAAGCACGTGAGCAGGCCTAGCGCCAGAATAATGTAGTAGAGGAAGATCACGCGATAGAGCGGCGAGAATTCCAGTCCGAACCGCGCGGCGAAGCCGTTATCGTTGGCATTGAAAGGAATTCCGAAGAAACTCGGCCGCGGAATGCTGATGATGCCGGCATAACCGTTGGTCAGCGCGGTCCAATTGATGATGATGAGGCGGATGATTTCGCCGAAAGCGAGCGTGACGATCGCCAGATAATCGCCGCGTAGCCGCAACACCGGAAAGCCAAGCAGAATGCCCCAGAACGAGGACAGGATGCCGGCAAGCGGCAGCAGCACCCAGAACGACAACCCGAAATTTTTGGCGAGAAGCGCGTAGGAATAGGCGCCGACCGCGTAAAAGGCGACGTAGCCGAGATCGAGCAGGCCGGCGAGTCCGACCACGATGTTGAGACCCCAGCCAAGCATCATGTAGATCAGAATCTGGATGCCGAAGTTATCGATCCATTTCAGCGCGCCGCCCCAGCCTGTGACGAGAATCACAATCACCGGATAGGCGATGACAAAGCCGATGGCGAACGGCACGAACCATTTCTTGAAGTGGCCGCGCCAGGCCGCCGCGGGCTTAACCGGCTTTTGTGCGCGGCGGGCGAGCCAGGGCGCCAGCGCAAAGGAGTAAAAAAAACGGCCGCCCGCCGCGATGAAGACGAACGCAGCCAACAGCGGCCAGCGTGTCCTCAGGATCAACTCGTCGCGGATATTAGTGACGGTTTCAAAGCCGATCAGCGGCAGGAACAAACCGAAGCTGACAAGCCCCGTGAAAGCCGCTTCGCGGAGCGCGGCGGCGAACCGATTCGGCTCGCGAGAGAGTATCGGCTTCTCGGCGCGGCCGCCTTCGCTGGCGGAATTTGCCAGCACCGCCATCAGCTCAAACCTTTTCGACGTCCGGCCGACCGAACAGGCCCTGCGGCAGGAAGATCAACGTGATCGCGAGAATGGAAAAGGCGGCGACGTCCTTGTAGTCGATGGAAAAATACGCCGACCACAAGGTCTCGATCAGACCGATGATAAGACCGCCGACGACGGCGCCGGGCAGCGAACCGATGCCGCCGAGGACTGCGGCGGTAAATGCCTTCACGCCCGGCACGAAGCCGTCCGAGAAGGTGACGACGCCGTAATACATCAGGTACATGGTGCCGGCGACGGCGGCGAGCGCGGCGGCGATGATGAACGTCATCGAAATGGTGCGATCGACGTCGATGCCGAGCAGCGCAGCCATCTTTTGATCCTGCTCGCAGGCCCGTTGCGCGCGGCCGAGCGGCGTTTTGGCGACGAGGTACCAGAACGCCAGCAGCAGCACGGCCGTCAGGCCCCAGATGATGAGCTGCTTGTAGGACAGCGTGACCGGAAAATTGTTGTGGTTGGCCAGCACGAACTCGCCGGACACCATGGGCGGAATCGATTTGTTGCGCGGACCTTGCGTCACCTGCACGAAATTCGAGAGAAAGATCGACATGCCGATCGCCGAAATCAGCGGCGCCAGCCGAAACGAACCGCGCAACGGGCGATAGGCCACGCGCTCGATCACCCAATTGACCAGCGATGTGAACAGCATGGCGACGATCAGGACGATCGCGAGCGCAAGCACGATCGAACTGATGCCGAGCCAGGCGGTGAGGATCAGGAAGGTGATCAGCGCGATAAACGCCGAGACCATGAACACGTCGCCATGGGCAAAATTGACCATGCCGATGATGCCGAACACCATCGTGTAGCCGATGGCGATCAGGCCGTAGATGGAACCGAGCGTGATGCCGTTGATGAGCTGCTGGACGAAGTATTCCATGCGTCCAAGCCTTTCCCGAATCCGCACAAAGTCTTAACAGGCGCGTCCCGGAGCGGCAACGCGCGGCATTCTGTCATCGCCGGACCGGCCGGGTCTCGGCCGCGAATCATGGCCACGGAATGTGCAATAATCGCGCCGCAGCGACGTTACTTGTCGTCGCAGCCGCCGCGGGTTACGCCGTATCGGCAAGATCAGGGGAGAAACCCGCATGGATCGGGTCAGAAGCGAGGACGCCATCGCCGAGAAAGGGCGCCCCTTCACCGGCGCCGAGTACCTCGAAAGCCTGCGCGACGGCCGCGAAGTCTATGTCTACGGGGAGCGAGTCAAGGACGTCACCACCCATCCGGCATTCCGCAACGCCGCCCGCTCGATCGCGCGGCTTTACGACTCGCTGCACGATGCCAAAACCAAGCCGGTATTGACAGCGCCCACCGACACAGGCTCCGGCGGCTTCACCCACAAATTCTTTCGCGCTGCGCGCTCGCGCGAGGAGCTGCTCGCCCAGCGCGATGCCATCGTCCATTGGGCGCGCATGTCCTATGGCTGGATGGGGCGCTCGCCCGATTACAAGGCGTCGCTGATGAACACGCTCGGCGCCAACTACGATTTCTACGGCCAGTTCGCCGACAACGCGAAGACTTGGTACCGGCGCGCCCAGGAAAACGTGCTGTTTATGAATCACGCCATCGTCAATCCGCCGGTCGATCGCGCCAAGGCGGTGGACCAAGTCAAGGACATCTACATCACCATTCAGAAGGATACTGACGCGGGAATCTACGTCTCCGGCGCCAAGGTTGTCGCTACGGCGTCGGCGCTCACCCACTACAATTTCCTCGGCCAGAATGCCGCCGTGCCGTTGCACGATACCGACCTTGCGGTCATGTTCATCGCGCCAATGAATGCGCCGGGCGTCAAGCTCTTTTGCCGGACCTCCTACGAAATGACTGCAAGCGTGATGGGCACGCCGTTCGATTATCCGCTGTCCTCGCGTTTCGACGAAAACGACGCCATCTTCGTATTCGACAACGTGTTCATTCCGTGGGAAGACGTGCTGCTGCATCGCGATCTGGAAAAGCTGAAGATCTTCTTCCCGCAATCGGGCTTCTTGGCCGGCCACCAGTTCCAGGGTTGCACGCGGCTCGCGGTCAAGCTCGACTTTTTGGTTGGGGTCATTGCCAAGGCGTTGCGCGCAGCCGGCTCCGATGAGTTTCGCGGCAATCAGGCGATGCTCGGCGAGATCATTGCCTGGCGTCATCTGTTCTGGGCACTCACCGACGCCATGGCGATGCATCCGACGCAGTGGGTGAACGGCGCCGTGCTGCCCAACCTGCAATCGGGTTCGAGCTATCGGGTGTTCGCCGGCGATGCTTACGGCCGCGTCAAGGAGATCGTGGAGAAAATCGTCGCGTCCTCGCTGATCTATCTGCCGTCCTCGGCCAAAGATTTCCAGAATCCGGCGATCGACCGCTATCTTGAGCGCTACGTGCGTGGATCGCACGGCATCGATTACCGTGCGCGCATCAAGGTGATGAAGCTTTTGTGGGACGCCATCGGTACCGAATTCGGCGGTCGCCACGAACTCTACGAGCGCAATTATGCCGGCAATCATGAGGATATCCGCATCCAGGCCTTGTGGAATGCGCGCGCCACGGGCTTGATGGAGCAAATGACGGCGCTCGCCGAGCAATGCATGTCGGAGTACGACGAAAACGGCTGGACCGATCCGGCCTGGCTCAACCCTGACGACGTGGCTTATCCGGGCCTGCCGGAGGCGAGGCGGGCGGCGGAGTGAAGTGGACGACGGAAGACGGACGACGGACTTGGCGCATTGCTGATCCGTCCTCTGTCGTCTGTCCTCTGTGGTCCGACATGCTAAAATGTCGACATGAGCTGGATTGACCAACGCCCAGACGATGCGATGGACGGCGCCTTCACCGCGGTGGCACCGGAGCCGATCTCGTCTGTGGAACCAATGATATTTCGCGAGGCGATGGCCAAGCTAGGCGCCGCCGTGCACGTGGTCACGTCGGCCGGCGCGGGCGGCAGGACGGGCTTTACGGCCACGGCGGTTTGTTCGGTGACTGATGCGCCGGCGACGCTGCTTGTCTGCCTCAATCGCCGCAGTAACAGCGCGCCGATTCTGGCACAGAATGGCGTATTTTGCGTCAACACGCTCGGTGCCGGCGAAGAAAAGCTCGCCGATATTTTCGCCGGGCGGAGTGGCGTGCATCTGGAAGAACGCTTTGCGGTCGGCGAATGGATCACGTTAAGGACCGGCGCGCCGGTCCTTGCTTCGGCCGTCGTCGCCTTCGATTGCCGCACCATCGAGGTCAAGGCGGTCGCCTCGCATAACGTGTTTTTCGGCGCCGTCGAGGCGGTGCGCCTAGGGCCGGCCGGCCAAGCGCTGGTCTACCACGACCGGCTCTATAAGAAGGTGTGAATCGGACGACGAAGGACACGGGACAGGGAACGGAAAAGGGAGGATAATTCCTGGCGTCTGTCCTCCGTCCTCTGTTCGTGTGCCTGCGCCATGCCCACCTCCCTCGCCACCGCGCTACCCCTGTTCCACCTCTACGGCGATCCGCCGGACGAGCAGGCCTTCGATTTCATCCATATCGAGACGATCGTCTCGCGCTCGTCGATTCATGACTGGACCATTCGCGGCCACCGCCATCGCAATCTTTTTCAAATCTTGCTGATCGAGCGCGGGGGTGGTGCGATGACGTTCGACGCGGCGACGCTGTCGTTTACCGCGCCCGCCGCAATTCTCGTTCCGGCGACCATCGCCCATGGCTTCCGCTTCGAGCCGAAGGCGACCGACGGATGGGTAATGAGTTTTACTGAAGATGCCGCGGGTGCACTCGCGGGCCGTGCCGGCGAGGCGCTCACGCGGCTGCGCGCGCTCGCCGCGGAACCGGTCATTCCGATCGGCGACGAAGCCGAATACGCGCGCCTGTCGACGCTGTGTCGCGAACTCAATGAGGAGCATAGTCTGGCGCGCGAGGGCTATCGGCTGGCGATGCGCGGGCTCCTCGTTTTGATCGCGGTCGCCGTGGCGCGCCTGGCGGCAAGCCGCGCCCGCACCGGCGCCGTGACGCTGCGTCCGGCGGACGCCACCGTAGCGCAACTGCGCAATCTGGTCGACGAGTTCTTCCGCACCGAGCGCCTGCTCGGATTCTACGCCGACAAACTCGGCATGACCGTCGACCGGCTCAACGACCATGTTAAGCGCGCAACCGGCGTGACCGCCGGTCACCTCATTCGCCAACGTGTGCTTACCGAAGCCAAACGCCAACTCGTCTTTACCACCCAACCGATACACGATATCGCCGAAGAACTTGCCTTCGCCGACCCTTCCCACTTCGCCCGTTTTTTTCGCAAAGCGACCGGAACGACGCCGCACGAGTTTCGCGACGAGCGGGGCGGGTGACATGTCGTGCCGGGGCACGGCCGTGAGCACCCAATCCATCATCACTGTCCGTGATTAGGGATGTCCAACTTGCCGTTTCGCGGCAATCCGGAACGACAGATGCGTTATCGATTCTGCAAAAACCCCAGCACAGTGTCCGCATAGAACTGCGGCTGCTCCAGGTTCGAAATGTGAGCAGCGTCGAGTACGGCTATCTGTGCGCCCGGAACATGCTCCTTGATGAACTCGCCGGCTTCGAGTGTCGTCGCCGGATCGTATTTGCCGGCGATAACCAGTGTCGGCGCGGTGATCTTTGACAACAGCGGCCGGTGATCCATGTCGCGGATGGCCTCACCGCAGCCGATATAACCCTCGACATTGGTGGCCACAAACATCTCTCGCATCTTGGCCATCGCCGCCGGAGCACGTTCGCGAAAGCCCTTTGTGAACCAGCGCTCCATATTGGCGTCGATAAGTCCTTGCAGGCCCTTTTCGCGGATCGCCTTGATGCGGGCGTCCCACATCGTCTTGTCGGGGAAGTAGGCCGCCGTATTGGAGAGAATGAGTTTGTCGACGCGGTTCGCGGCATTGGCACCGAGCCACATGCCGACCATGCCGCCCATCGATAGGCCGCACCAATTGATCTTACCGATGCTGAGGGAATCGAGCACGCCGAGCACGTCGCGGCCGAGCCGCTCCATGGTGTACGGCCCCTTGGGCGCGCCGGATTTGCCGTGGCCGCGCCGGTCGTAGCGAACGAGCCGGAAGTGGCGCGTGAACGGGCCGACCTGTCCGTCCCATATATGCAGGTTGGTGCCGAGCGAGTTCGAGAGCATCAACACCGGCGCGCGGTCCGGACCTTCGAGTTCAGCATGGATGGTGCAGCCGTCATCGACTTTGATGTCGGGCATTGCTATTTCCTCCCTGAATTAGCAAGTTTCTAGCACCCTTTTTGGCGCGCGGTTAGGGAGTGACGCAACATGGCTATGACGATGACGGGCGAATATCAGCTGCCGGCGTCGCAACAGACGGTCTGGGACAAGCTCAATGATCCGGCGGTATTGAAGGCCTGCATCCCCGGATGCGAGTCGCTCGATAAGACTTCGGACACCGGCTTTGCGGCCGTGGCGACGATCAAGATCGGACCGGTCAAGGCGAAGTTCAAAGGCAACGTCAGCTTGTCCGATCTCGATCCGCCCAACGGCTATAAGATTTCCGGCCAGGGCGAAGGCGGCGTTGCCGGCTTCGCCAAGGGCGGCGCGACGGTCAAGCTGGTGCCGAAGGACGGCGGCACGCTGTTGAGCTACACGGTTGAGGCGCAGATCGGCGGCAAGCTTGCGCAGCTCGGCCAACGTCTGATCAACGGCGCCTCCAAGAAGATCGCCGACGATTTTTTTGCCAATTTCGCCAACGCGGTCAGTCCGAGGAGCCCATGACGCGGCCCCTGCAAGCCCGTCCCACTCCGCGCCCGCGAGGCCTTTCGTCCGCGGAACTCTCTTGACCGCCGCCTAGGCC
Organism: Xanthobacteraceae bacterium; assembly: GCA_030037065.1. Classification (GTDB taxonomy): domain Bacteria; phylum Pseudomonadota; class Alphaproteobacteria; order Rhizobiales; family Xanthobacteraceae; genus BOG-931. The sequence goes on along the minus strand of JASHRW010000400.1, from coordinate 4,594 downwards.
GCGGTTCAGAGTAATTCCAAGTTCAGGGGACAAAATCCGGCAAAATCGCCACGATTTCCCCTCAGATGGAGCCGGCGGCCTAAGCCGGCGCGCAAATCGGGACATTTGACCGCCAACTTGGATTTTGAGGAGGAGTGCCCATGGCAGCCGTTTCCCTGACGGTGAATGGCAAACCCGTCACCGCCGATGTCGATCCGCGCACTTTGTTGGTGCAGTTGCTGCGCGAGCATCTGCGGCTTACCGGCACCCACGTTGGCTGCGACACCTCGCAGTGCGGCGCCTGTGTGGTCCACGTCAACGGCAAGGCCACAAAGTCCTGCACCGTATTGGCGCTGCAGCTGGAAGGCGCCAACGTACTGACTATCGAAGGCCTCGCCGCAGCAGACGGCCCGTTGCATCCGATGCAGGAGGCCTTCCGCGAGAACCATGGGCTGCAATGCGGCTATTGTACGCCGGGCATGATCATGACCGCGGTGGATATCGTGCGGCGCAAGGGCAACGACCTCGACGACCACACCATTCGCGAGGAGCTCGAAGGCAACATCTGCCGTTGCACCGGCTATCACAATATCGTCAAGGCGATTGCCGCCGGCGCGCGTGCCATGCGCGGGTCCGGCGCAACGAGCCGCGCCGCCGAATAAAAATGAAAAGCTGACAAGAGCTGACGGGGAAGTAGGAAACCGCCCGGGAGGTACTGCCATGAGCGTCACCGGTATCGGCGCAGCGGTGCGCCGCAAGGAAGATCGCCGCTTCATCACCGGCACGGGCCACTACACCGACGACATCAATCGGCCGGGTCAGGCCTCGATCTACTTCATCCGATCGCCGCACGCCCATGCCAAGATCAAAAAGATCGACACGCACGAAGCGGCCCGCATGCCGGGCGTCGCCGGCGTATTCACCGGCGAGCAGTTCGCGCAGGACAAGCTCGGCAACCTGATCTGCGGTTGGACCGTGCTGTCGAAGGACGGCTCGCCGATGAAAATGGCGCCGCACGCGGCGCTTGCCGCCGGCAAAGCCAACCACGTCGGCGACGCCGTTGCGGTGGTGATCGCCGATACCTTGGCGCAGGCCAAGGATGCGGCCGAGAAGGTCGTCGTCGATTACGAGCCACTGCCTGCAGTGGTCGATCCGGCCAAAGCCGCCGCCAAGGGCGCACCGCTCATCCATGAATCGGCGCCGAACAACACCATCTACAATTGGCACCTCGGCGACGCGGACGCGACCAATGCGGCGCTCAAGAACGCCAAGCATGTCACCACGCTCGAATTCATCAATAACCGGCTGGTGCCCAACGCCATGGAGCCGCGGGCGGCGCTCGCCGAATACGACGCGGCGAGCGGCAGCCTGACGCTATGGAACGCGACGCAGAATCCGCACGTGGCGCGGCTTGTGATCGCGGCCTTCGTCGGCATGGCGCCCGAGAACAAGTTGCGCGTCATCGCCCCGGATGTTGGTGGCGGCTTCGGCTCGAAGATTTTCATCTATCCGGAGGAAGTCGTTTGCCTGTGGGCGGCGCGCAAGGTCGGCCGCCCGGTGAAGTGGACCGCCGAGCGCTCGGAGAGCTTCATCACCGATGCACACGGCCGCGATCACGTCACCAAGGCGCAAATGGCGTTCGACGGCGAGGGCAAGATCACCGGACTGAAGGTGCACACCACCGCCAATCTCGGCGCCTATATGTCGACCTTCTCCTCGGCGGTACCGACATTCCTCTATGCAACGCTGCTGTCAGGCCAGTACGAGATTCCGCATATCTATTGCGAGGTCGACGCGGTCTACACCAATACCGTGCCGGTCGACGCCTATCGCGGCGCCGGCCGACCGGAAGCGACCTTTGTAGTGGAGCGGCTGGTCGAGGCGGGCGCCCGCGAACTGGGCGTCGATCCCGCCGTGCTGCGGCAAAAGAACTTCGTCAAGAAATTCCCCTATCAGACATCAGTCGCCTCGCTTTATGACGCCGGCGATTATCATGCCTCGCTGGCGAAGGCGCTGGAGATCCACGACTACAAAGGCTTCGCCAAGCGCAAGCGCGAATCCGAACGCAATGGCAAGCTGCGCGGCATCGGCTTTGCCACTTACATCGAAGCCTGCGGCGTTGCGCCGTCCGCGCTCGTCGGTCAACTCGGTGCCGGCGTCGGGCTTTGGGAGTCGGCCGAGGTGCGGGTTAACCCAACGGGCTCGGTCGAGGTGTTGACCGGCTGTCATCAGCACGGCCAAGGCCACGAGACGACGTTTGCGCAACTCGTGGCGGACCGGCTCGGCCTCTCCATCGACCAGGTCAATGTCCTGCACGGCGACACCGACACGGTGCAATTCGGCATGGGCACCTACGGCTCGCGCTCCGGCGCCGTCGGCATGTCGGCCATCGTCAAGGCGCTCGACAAAGTCGAGGCCAAGGCGAAGAAGATCGCCGCCCATCTGCTCGAGGCCGCCGAGGGCGATATTGTCTTCAAGGACGGAAAATTCACCGTCGCTGGAACCGATAAATCGGCAGCCTGGGGCGAGGTGGCGCTCGGCGCCTACGTCGCGCACAAATTCCCAACCAGCGAAATCGAGCCGGGCCTCAAGGAAGGCGCCTTCTACGATCCCACGAATTTCACCTTCCCGGCCGGTTGTCACATCTGCGAAGTGGAGATCGATCCAGAAACCGGCGAAGCCACGGTCGTCAGTTGGACTGCCGTCGACGATTTCGGCACCGTCATCAACCCGATGATCGTCGAGGGCCAGGTCCATGGCGGGGTCGCTCAAGGCGTCGGCCAGGCGCTGCTCGAGCACACCGTTTATGACGACAAGGGTCAGCTGGTGAGCGGCTCGTACATGGATTACGCCATGCCGCGCGCCGACAATCTGCCGTCGTTCCACGTCGACACCACGGTCACCAAATGCCCGTCGAATCCGCTCGGCATCAAGGGTTGCGGCGAGGCCGGCGCGATCGCTGCGCCGGCCGCGGTAATGAACGCAATCACCAATGCGCTCGGCACCGAACTGATCGACATGCCGGCGACGGCCCCCGCGATCTGGGCGGTGCTGCACAAGGCCAACAAAATGCCGCGCGCGGCTTGAGGTGAGACAGAGCTAAACGGAGGACTACGATGTACGCCTTTACCTTCCACCGTCCGCAGACGCTGCGGCAAGCGGCGAGCCTCCTCGCCAAGAACGAAGAAGCCAAGTTGCTGGCGGGCGGGCACTCGCTCTTGCCGACCATGAAACTGCGTCTCGCCGGGCCGCCGCAGCTCATCGACCTGTCGCTGGTCGAAGGGCTCGCCGGCATCGAGCAAAGCGGACGCTCGTTGACGATCGGCGCCATGACGCGGCACAACGACGTCAACACCTCGCCGGTTGCGCAGCAGGCCATTCCGGCCCTCGCCAAGGTTGCCGGCATGATCGGCGATCCGGCGGTACGCCACATGGGCACGATCGGCGGCTCGATCGCCAACAATGATCCGAATGCCGACTATCCGGCGGTGTGCCTCGGGCTCGGCGCGACCATCATCACCAATAAGCGCCGCATCAAGGCCGACGATTTCTTCACCGGCATGTTCTCCACTGCGCTCGAGCCGGCGGAAATCATCACCAAGGTGAGCTTCCCAATCCCGAAGAAAGCGGCCTATCAGAAATTCCGCAATCAGGCCTCGCGCTTTGCGTTGGTCGGCGTGTTCGTGTCTAAGCGCGGCAGTGAAATCCGCGTCGCGGTGACCGGCGCCGGTTCCAATGGCGTCTTCCGCGTGACGTCATTCGAGGAGGCGCTGAAGAAACGATTCTCGCCGAAATCGCTCGAAGGCATGAGCATTCCGGCCGATGGCATGAACAGCGATATCCACGGCAGCGCCGAGTACCGTGCCCATCTCGTCGGCGTGCTCGCGCGGCGGGCGGTTGCCGAGGCGATCGGCAAGTCGGCGGCCTGACCGCCCCGCTTTGATGACTCACCAATCGTCATGCCCGGGCCACCCGGGCCGCGCTTGCGCACGCCCGGGTGCAAGCTTGTTGCCGGGCATCGACGTCTTTACATCCAGCCTGAAGGAAGTCGTGGATGGCCGGGCCGTCGCCCGCCGAAGGGTCCATATGGATTTGCATAATCTTTTTGCGCTCCGGCCCGCAGGCGGGACAGACCCGGCCATGACGGTTTAGACTGAGCCTTATGGACAAACCTTTTCCCCGCCCGCTGCCCGCTTCCATCAACGCTACCGTCGATCTGTTGGCCGAAGCCGATTACCTCGCCGACCGATCGCTCGGTACCGTGCTGTTTCTCGCGCTCAAAATGGGCCGGCCGATCTTTCTCGAAGGCGAGGCCGGGGTCGGCAAGACCGAGATCGCCAAGGTTTTGTCGTCGACGCTCGGCCGCCATTTGATCCGGCTGCAGTGCTACGAGGGGCTCGACGTTGCCGCGGCGGTCTACGAGTGGAATTACGCCGCACAGATGATCGCCATTCGTGTCGCCGAAGCCGAGGGCGAGCACGACCGCGCCCGGCTCGAGCACGACGTGTTCTCGGAGCGGTTTCTCATCAAGCGGCCGCTGTTGCAGGCGCTGGAGCCCGATACCGCGGGCTCCCCGGTGCTGCTGATCGACGAGATTGACCGTACCGACGAAGCG
>JASHRW010000399.1 GCA_030037065.1 Xanthobacteraceae bacterium | reverse complement strand
TCGCTGCAGGGCTTTTTGGCTTGGCTGCGCGACGCCCGGGCCGAAGTCAAACGCGATATGGAGATCGCGCGCGACGAAGTCCGGGTCATGACCGTGCACGGCGCCAAGGGTCTGGAAGCGCCGATCGTCATCCTTGCCGATACCACGACGCCGCCCGCCGGGCCGCGGCCGCCACGGCTGTTGCGGCTCGATGGTGGCGCGCTCGTCTGGGCCGGTCGCAAGGACGACGATCCGGGCAGCGTCGCCACGGCGCGCGCCGCAGCGCTCACCGAAGCCGAGAACGAATATCGCCGGCTTCTCTACGTCGCCATGACACGCGCCGCCGAGCGGCTGATTATCTGCGGCGCCGATGGCCTGCGTGGACGGCCGAAGGGCTGCTGGTATGGCCTGGTGCATGATGCGCTGGCGCCGCTGCTCGTCGAGCAGGACCGCGGCGGTGAGAAAGTCTGGCATTATCAAAAAACGCCTGACACGACGGAGCCTGAGGCCGCAATCGCCGACACGGCATCCAGCCCGGCGATTCCGGCTGTGTTGCCGGCGTGGCTGCGGCAGCCGTCAGCGCAGACGAATCTGCGCCGCGCGCCGCTGTCGCCGTCTGCCGCCTTTGACGAGGAGAGCCGCGTCGATCGACCTGGCGCCGCGTCCGCCGCCGACCGGCAAAGCGCCCTTGCGCGCGGGCGTCTTGTACACCGGCTACTGCAATCATTGCCCGATATTCCGCGGGAGCGCCGCCGAGCCGAAGCAGAACGCTATCTCGCGAAAGCTGGCACAATTCTTCACGCGCAAGAGCAAGCGCGACTTGCTAGCCAAACTCTGAAAATTCTGGATGACGAAAAATTCGCCGCCCTGTTTGCGGGCGGAAGCCGGCCCGAGGTTCCGATCGTCGGCCGAATCCTGCGCGCCGGAGGCGATCCGATCCTGGTTTCGGGTCAGGTGGATCGATTGGCCGTTTCCGCCGACGCTGTCCTGATAGCCGATTACAAGACCGATCGCCGCGTTCCCGACGGACTTGGCGAAGTCGAACCTTATGTCGCCCAGCTTGGGCTCTACCGCGCAGTCCTGTCGCCGCTCTATCCAGGCAGAAAGGTCCGCGCCGCGCTCATTTTTACCGAGGGCCCGCACCTGATCGAGTTGCCGGACGTAGTGATGGAAACAGCCGTTGCCAAAGTGCTAATGGATGACGGTCACTCTCCGGTGAAGGTCCCTTGACGCCTCCCAAGGCGGTTCATAGGTTCGGCACCCGAGGGCGCAGAGATTTTTTAAGAACGGCGAGGTCTTCCATGGTCGACAAAGTCACCGACGCATCATTCGATCAGGACGTGCTCAAAGCGAGCGGACCGGTCGTCGTCGATTTCTGGGCTGAGTGGTGCGGCCCTTGCCGGATGATCGCGCCTGCGCTCGAAGAGATTTCCAAATCGCTCAACGGCAAGGTGAAGATCGTCAAACTCAATGTCGACGAGAACCCCGGCGTAGCGGCGAAGTACGGCATCATGTCGATCCCGACGCTGATGCTGTTCAAGGACGGCCAGCTCGCCTCCCGCCAGGTCGGCGCCGCCCCCAAGCAGAAGCTTGAACAATGGATCACCGGCTCAGTGTGATCCTCTCCCTCCTCCACCGATCATAAATGCATGCCCGCAGGCTCCTTGACGGGCGTTTGGCCGAACTGCGAGGCTGCCCGCGCAGCCCGTGGCTCTGTGAACTGCGGCACTGCGACAAACCGATAACTTGGACGGCCTTGTCGCCTTCCGCGCGGCCAGCGCATAATGGTCCATTACAAGCTGCTCCGCGGCAGCATTGGCCCTGCGCCATGAAGGCCTCGAGCCGCGGTATGACGGAGGAACGCGATGAGCGATAAATTTTATGACGTTCCGGCAGAGTGGAAAAAGCGCGCCCTCATCGACGACGCCAAATATCAGGAAATGTACGCGGCTTCGCTCAAGGACCCGAGCGCATTCTGGGCCGAGCAAGCCAAGCGCATCCATTGGTTCAAGCATTTCAGCAAGGTCAAGAATGCCTCATTCGCCAAGCCTGATGTCCGCATCAAATGGTTTGAGGATGGCGTCACCAACGCCGCCTACAATTGCGTCGACCGCCATCTCCATACGCGCGGCAATCAAACCGCGATCATCTGGGAAGGCGACGATCCGAAGGACAGCAAGCACATTACCTATAAGGAGCTGCACGACGAGGTGTGCCGCTTCGCCAACATTTTGCGCAACCGCAACGTCAAGAAGGGCGACCGCGTCACCATCTACATGCCGATGATCCCGGAAGCCGCGTATGCGATGCTCGCCTGTGCGCGCATCGGCGCCATCCATTCCGTGGTATTTGGCGGCTTTTCGCCGGACTCGCTCGCCGGCCGCATCGATGACTGCAAGTCCAACATCGTCATCACTGCCGATGAAGGCATTCGCGCCGGCCGCAAAATTCCACTGAAAGCCAATACCGACGCGGCGATCGCCAAAGTCGGCGGCGTCGATTACGTCATCGTCGTCAAACGCACGGGCGCACCGGTCAACATGGATCCGGTGCGCGACGTCTGGTACCATGAGGCCAAGCAAGTGGTCACCGCGGACTGTCCCTGCGAGGAAATGAACGCGGAAGATCCGCTGTTCATTCTCTACACATCGGGCTCGACCGGAAAGCCGAAGGGGGTGCTGCACACCACCGCCGGCTATTTGATCTATACGGCGATGACGCACCAGTACGTGTTCGATTATCACGACGGCGACATCTATTGGTGCACCGCCGACGTCGGCTGGGTCACCGGCCACAGCTACATTGTCTACGGTCCGCTTTCGAACGGCGCCATCACGCTGATGTTCGAGGGTGTGCCGAATTATCCGTCGGTGTCGCGGTTCTGGGAGGTCTGTGACAAGCACAAGGTCAACATTCTCTACACCGCGCCGACCGCGATCCGCGCCTTGATGCAGGCCGGCGACGCGCCGGTGAAGAAAACCTCGCGCGCCTCGGTGCGGCTCCTCGGCACCGTCGGCGAGCCGATCAATCCGGAAGCCTGGGAATGGTATCACCGCGTCGTCGGCGACGGCCGTTGCCCGATCGTCGATACCTGGTGGCAGACCGAGACCGGAGGCATTCTCATCACGCCGCTGCCGGGCGCAACGCGGCTCAAGCCCGGTTCGGCGACACGGCCGTTTTTCGGCATCGTGCCGCAGATCGTCGACGCCGAAGGCAAGGTGCAGGACGGCCCCACGAGCGGCAATCTTTGCATCGCCGATTCCTGGCCCGGCCAGATGCGCACGGTCTATGGCGACCATCAGCGCTTCATCGAAACCTATTTCAGCACTTACCCGGGCAAATATTTTACCGGCGACGGCTGCCGCCGCGACGAGGACGGCTATTACTGGATCACCGGCCGCGTCGACGACGTGATCAATGTCGCCGGCCATCGGCTGGGCACGGCCGAAGTGGAATCGGCACTGGTGGCGCATCCCAAAGTGTCGGAGGCCGCCGTCGTCGGCTATCCGCACAACATCAAGGGTCAGGGCATCTACGCCTATGTAACGCTGATGGCCGGCGAGCAGCCGACCGAGGATTTGCGCAAGGAGCTGGTCGGCTGGGTGCGCAAGGAGATCAGCCCGATCGCCTCGCCCGATCTCATTCAGTTCGCGCCCAGCCTGCCGAAGACGCGCTCGGGCAAGATCATGCGCCGCATCCTGCGCAAGATCGCCGAGGACGAATCCGGCAATCTCGGCGATGTCTCGACGCTCGCCGATCCGGCGGTGGTCGACGATCTGGTCAATAACCGGCAGAACCGCAGCAAGCAGAGCGCGTAGCGACGCGGATTGCGCGGACTGCCGAACGTCGTTTGTAAAAATTTCACCATAACTCGGCGCCGCTGCTGAGCGGCGCCGCCATCTCGGCTATGATGGTTTCCACTTGGTGACCGCGATTGGGGCCCGCGGCCTGCGCGGGGCGGCATCATGGCGGGGATTATTATGCGAGGGAAAATTCTGCTTGCGGCCGTACTGACGGCCTGCGCGGTAACGTTTGCCTTGGCGCCGAAGCCGGCGATGGCCCGCGCGGAGCTCGTAACGGTGCAGGAGAGCTATCCGGCAGGCACCATCGTGATACGTACCGCCGAGCGGCGCCTCTACCTCATGCTCGGCAACGGCGAGGCCATCCGCTATCCGGTCGCCGTCGGCCGCCCCAGCATGCAATGGTTCGGCACGGTGCGGATCGACGGCAAGTACGTCGAACCGGCGTGGACCGCACCGGCCTCGATCCGGCGCGACTACAGCAAGCTGCCGGCCGTGATCCCGGGCGGTTCGCCACACAATCCGATGGGCGTGGCGGCGATGACGCTGTCGGGCGGCGGACAATACGCCATCCACGGCACCAATCAGCCGAATTTGATCGGCAGCTTTGTCTCCCATGGCTGCATCCGCATGTACAACGCCGATATCACCGATCTCTTCAGCCGGGTCAGTGTCGGCACACCGGTCGTAGTCACGCGGTAATCCGCCACAGGCGTCGGCCCGACCCTATCCCTGGCGGCGGTTGCGTCGCGGTGAGCCTCGTGTGCCTCGCCTCCCGAGCAGGTCAGAAATCCGACGCGATTCCGTTGACTTCCCAATCCCCGTAGCGGGTCGGATCGGCACCGCCGCGACCGTTGACTTCGTTCGGCGCCTCAGCACTGCTCTGCTCGCGTTCGGCGCGGCGGACGTCTGCTTCAGCAAGCGCGCGCTCGGCCGCCGGCGGCAGCGAACGCGTTTCACCTGGTGCGTTCTGAGCCGGCGTCATTGCGGCCTGCCGCGGCGCCGTTTGGTCGGTTGGCATGGGCTTTGACTTGGCGTAGCCGTGGCAATTCTGCAAGTGCCGGCCGCCGCCAGGAATTTCTCCGATGAAGCGCGCACACAAGACGCCAGTTGGCGATCCTGATCCAGACTCAGCGCCGGGCCTTGCGGTACGACGCATCGCCGCCGCTATTATCGATGGCGTGCTGCGCCGCCACCGCGCGCTCGACGAACAACTTGAGGCCTCCAAACAACTGGCCGCACTGCCCGAGCGCGACCGTGCGCTCGCGCGCGCGCTCATCGCAACGGTGCTGCGCCGGCTCGGCACCTTGCGCTATCTCATTGCGCAATTTCTCGATCGCGGTCCGCCGGCGCAGGCGCCGCTTGTTGAGACGGCGCTGCTGCTTGGCGCTGCGCAGATTCTTTTTCTGCACATCCCCGATCACGCCGCGGTCGATCTTGCGGTGCGTCTCACCCAGGCGGATCGCAACGCGGCTCGATACGCCGGCTTGGTCAATGCCGTGTTGCGGCGCGTGGCCCGCGAGGGCACCGACCGCCTCGCTGGGCTCGATCCCGCCATTCTCGATACTCCGGACTGGCTGTTGGCGCGGTGGAGCAAAACCTATGGGGAGGCAAAGGCACGCGCCATCGCCGCCGCCCACGGCCATGAGCCGGCGCTTGATCTCACCGTCAGGAGCGACCCCGACGTCTGGGCCGAACGCCTCGACGGGCGGGTACTGCCGACCGGCACGGTGCGCACGATCGCTCACGGTCCGGTGACCGCATTGCCGGGTTTCGCCGAAGGCACCTGGTGGGTTCAGGATGCGGCGGCGGCGCTGCCGGTGCGGCTGTTCGGCGAGCTGAAGGGAAAGCGCGTCGCCGACCTGTGCGCCGCGCCGGGCGGCAAGACGGCGCAGCTTGCCGCCGCCGGCGCGCTCGTCACCGCCGTCGACCGGGCGCCGGCGCGGCTTGAGCGCGTGCGCGACAATCTGCAACGGCTTTCGCTGACGGCTGAGCTTACTTGCGCCGATGCAGCGACTTGGACGGTCGAACAGAAATTCGACGCGGTGCTGCTTGATGCGCCGTGTTCTTCAACCGGCACCATCCGCCGTCATCCGGACGTGCCGTGGCTCAAACGCGAGCGCGATATTGCCGCTCTGGCACGCGTGCAAAGCCAATTGATCGAACACGCGCTGACGCTGACCAGAAACGGCGGCACACTGGTCTATTGCACCTGCTCGCTCGAGCCGGAGGAGAACGAGGACGTCGTTGCTGCGCTTCTGGCGCGCCAACCCGGAGCGCGCCGGGTGCCGGTCGCGGCGCGCGAAATTTCCGGGCAGGCCGAGTTCATCAGTGAAAAAGGCGACCTGCGCACGCTGCCGTGCCAGCTTCGCGATAGCGACTTGCGGCTTTCCGGGCTTGACGGCTTCTTTGCCGCCCGATTGGAAAAATTATATTAACGTCAGCGTGTTAGATCACTGTTTGGCCGTCAACCTGCCGTTCATTATGGTGCCGGCGGCAACAGGCGCCCGCGTTATGGGGGCAGAAAGGGGCGAGCGCCGCGATGGCGCGCCTTGAACTCGGCCATCATGCGAAGTTGTCCTGGCTGCTGCTGCGCGGCGCATGGCGGCAGCTTGCCGGACGCGTGACCAGCCTTCCGTCCGTTTTCTGGCCGCTCATACCGTTCCGCGCCGATCGTCTGCTGATCGCACCGCCAGACTTGCGCACCGCCGACGCCACCCGCGCCAGCGAAATCTACTCCGGCCGTTTTGCTTTCGCCGGCAAGGTGGTGATCTGCGACGGCCGTTCGATCTTCGAAATGGAACCGCCTTCCGAGGAGTGGGCGGCTGAGCTTCTCGGGTTTGCCTGGCTGCGCCACCTGCGCGCCGCCGAATCGGCCATCACGCGCGCTAACGGCCGCGCGCTCGTCGACGAATGGATCGCCCTGCAAGGCTCCTGGCATCCCCTGGCGTGGCGGCAGGACGTGCTGTCGCGGCGCATCATCTCGTGGCTGAGCCAAGCGACACTGGTACTGCAGGATACCGATGTGTCGTTCTATCGACGCTTCCTGCGCAGCATCGTTCGTCAGGTGCGCTACCTGCGCCACACCGACGCCCGGCGCGGCGTGGCGCAGTTGCAGGCGATCATTGCGCTCACCGACTCGGCACTCTGTATCGCCAGCCAAGCCCGCCGCATCAAAACGGCAACCGAACGGCTGCGCCAGGAGCTGCAGCGGCAGATCCTTCCCGACGGCGGCCACGCCAGCCGCGATCCCGGCGCGATCATCGAAATCCTGCTCGAATTATTGCCGCTGCGGCGCGCCTATTCATCGCGCAACATCGCGCCGCCGCCGGCGCTTCTCAATGCCCTCGACCGCATGATGCCGATGTTGCGGTTCTTCCGTCATTCGGACGGCGGCTTCGCCCGTTTCAACGGCATGGGCGCGACGCCCGCTGATCAATTGCTGACGCTGCTCGCTTACGATGAAACCGGCGGGGCGCCGCTGTCGAACGCACCGCATTCCGGCTATCAGCGCCTTGAGGCCGGCGGCGGTGTGCTGATCGTGGACGTCGGCCGCGCACCGCCGATCGAACTCAGTCTCGAAGCGCATGCCGGCTGCCTTTCGTTCGAGTTTTCCACGCCCAAGCAAAATCCGCTGATCGTCAATTGCGGCATGCCGCCGACCGCGCGCGAAGACTGGCGGCAGCTCGCCCGTGCAACGCCAGCCCATTCGACGGTAACGTTCAACGACACATCGTCGGCGCGCTTTGTCATCTCGCCGGCTGTTCGCCGCGTGCTCGGCGGCGCGCCCATGCTTGATGGGCCGAGCCACGTCGCGGTGAGGCGCGAGGATCGCGATGACGCCCTGGTCTTGCGCGCGACCCATGACGGCTACGCCAAACGTTTCGGCATCCTGCACGAACGCACGCTGCTCCTCGCCGCCGACGGCACGCGGCTCGAAGGCGAGGACGCGTTTTTCTCGACCGACGACCATCACGCGCCGGACACCATGCCCAACAAATATGCCGTACGCTTCCATGTTCACCCCTCGGTCAAGGCCACGCGGCTTTCCGATGGGCACGGCGCGATGCTGATGGCGCCCGACAAAGACGTATGGACCTTCGTCGTCCGCGATGGCCGCGTCGATCTCGAGGACAGCGTCTATTTGGCCGGTGCCGAGGGCCCGCGGCGCACGGTACAGCTCGTGGTGTATGGCAACGCCCGCGATATGCCGCGCGTCGCCTGGAATCTGCAGCTAACCAGCGCGCCCGCCTTCACGCGGACGACCGCGCGCGGCGCGCGCGCAGACGAACCAAAACTGCCGCTGTAGGACGTCGACGTCGCTCGCCGTGCTTGCGCCAGGCGGCGGAGAATGGGATTGAACACGGCATGACAGAGCAGTTGCGCCGCGCCACCCGTGCCCTCATTTCCGTCTCCGACAAGGCCGGAATCGTCGAATTTGCCCGCGCGCTCTCCGCCTACGGCGTCGAACTCGTATCCACCGGCGGCACACGCAAGACACTGAGCGATGCCGGCTTGCCGGTGCTCGACGTGAGCGATCTGACCGGATTCCCCGAGATGATGGACGGCCGCGTCAAGACGCTGCATCCGGCCGTGCATGGCGGCTTGCTTGCGGTGCGCGGCAACCCGCAGCATGTCGAAGCGATGCGTGCGCAAAGAATCCGGCCGATCGATATCCTCGCGGTCAATCTCTACCCGTTCGAGGAAACCGTGGCACGCGGCGCCGCGTTTGCCGCCTGCATCGAGAATATCGACATCGGCGGACCGGCGATGATCCGCGCCGCGGCCAAGAACCACGAGGATGTCGCCGTCGTGGTCGACGCGAGCGATTATGCCGCGTTGCTCGACGAGTTGGCGCGGCATGGCGGCATGACGACGCTGGCATTGCGCCGCCGGCTCGCCGCCAAGGCGTTTGCCCGCACGGCCGCTTATGATGCGGCGATTGCGAATTGGTTCGCCGGCGAACTTGCCGAGATCGCACCGGACTACCGAGCCTTCGGCGGCCGGCTGATCGAAAAGCTTCGCTACGGCGAAAATCCGCACCAGTCGGCGGCGTTCTATCGCACGCCAGCTAAGCGCTTCGGCGTCGCCACTGCACGCCAAGTCCAGGGCAAGCAGCTCTCCTACAACAATATCAACGACACCGATGCGGCCTACGAATGCGTCGCCGAGTTCGATCCGGTGCGCACGGCGGCGTGCGCGATCATCAAGCACGCCAATCCATGCGGCGTTGCCGAGGGCCAAGACCTGCTCGACGCCTATCGCAAGGCGCTCGCCTGCGATCCGGTGTCGGCGTTCGGCGGCATCGTCGCGCTCAACCGCACGTTCGATGCCGACGCGGCGCGCGCCATCACCGAAATTTTCACCGAGGTCATCATCGCGCCGGACGCGACCGATGAGGCTATTGGTATCGTCGGCGCGAAGAGGAACTTGCGGCTCCTGCTCGCCGGCGGCTTGCCCGATCCGCGCGCCGGTGGCCTGACGGCGAAGACGGTCGCCGGCGGCCTCCTGGTCCAGTCGCGCGACAACGCCGTGATTGATGACATGGACCTCAAGTCCGTGACCAAGCGGGCGCCGACCAATGCTGAGCTGCGCGATCTACGCTTTGCCTTTCGTGTCGCCAAGCACGTGAAATCGAACACGATCATCTACGCCAAGGATTCGGTCACGGTCGGTATCGGCGCCGGGCAGATGAGCCGCGTCGATGCCGCGCGGATCGCCGCGCACAAGGCCGCCGACGCAGCGCAAGCGGCCGGGCTCGCCGAGCCCGCCACCAAAGGCTCGGTGGTCGCCTCCGATGCGTTCTTTCCGTTTGCCGACGGCCTCCTCGTCGCCATCGAAGCCGGCGCGACCGCGGTCATTCAACCGGGCGGTTCGGTGCGTGACGACGAAGTGATCAAGGCCGCCGACGATCACAATGTCGCCATGGTGTTCACCGGCACGCGGCACTTCCGGCATTGAGCATGATCCCGAAAAGTGGACACCGGTTTTCGGAAAAGATCATGCTCCACCAACAACGGCTTTAAGCCTTCACGCCAGCCATCTTGCAGATGAGCTTCCACTCGTCGGAGGTCACCGGCTGCACCGACAGGCGGGCGTATTTGACCAGCGCCATGTCTTTCAGTTTCGGTTCGGCTTTGATGGCGGCAAGCGTCACCGGCTTCGGCACCGGCTCGACAGCGCCGGTCTGTACGGCGACCCACGGCTCGCCTTTCTTCGCCGTCGGATCGGCAAACGCCTCGCGAAGCACTTCGCCGATGCCGACCACCTGTTTCTCGGCGCCGGTGTGGTAGAAGAAAAACTTCTCGCCCTTCTTCATTTCCTTCAGATGCCGCCGCGCGGTGAAATTGCGCACGCCGCCCCACGGCTCGCCTTTGGCGCCGCGCTTGACCTGATCGTCCCAGGAAAATTCTTCCGGCTCGGTTTTTAACAGCCAGTACGCCATCTTATTCCTCCGCTTTGAACGGTCGCGTCAGCAAAGATTCGATCGCCGCGCCGACGCTCATCTGTTCGGACAACAGCGCGGCGACGGCACTGGAAATCGGCATGTCGACGCCGCGGTCGCGCGCCATGTCCAGGAGCACAGGGGCGGTGAAAACGCCTTCGGCGAGGCCGCCATGGATCTCCGAAGGCCTTTGTCCGCGGCCAAGCGCGACGCCGAAGGAAAAATTGCGCGATTGCGGGCTCGAACAGGTCAGCAGCAAATCGCCCAGTCCAGAAAGGCCCATCATCGTCTCCGGCCTGGCGCCGTAGGCTCGCCCGAAGCGTGTCAGCTCGGCGAAGCCGCGCGTGGTCAAAGCCGCGGCGGCGCTGGCGCCGAGCCCGCGGCCGGCAACGATGCCTGCGGCGATCGCGAGCACGTTCTTGGCGGCACCACCGATCTCGACGCCGCGGACATCGGTGGAATGATACGGCCGGAAACCCGCCGAGCCGATCGCCTGCGCCAGATCGGCGGCGAGCTTGCCGTCGCGGGCGGCGAGCGTCACGGCGGTGGGCAGGCCGCGCGCCACGTCGGCGGCAAAACTCGGACCGGAAAGGATCGCCGGCACGACGTTGGGTCCACATTCGGCGATCACTTCGGTCATGAATTTTTTGCTGCCGCGCTCGATGCCCTTGGCGCAGACGATCACGGGCGCGGGCGAAGCGAGCAACGGCGCCAGCACCAGCGCCGCGTCGCGCACCGCTTGCGCCGGCACTACCAACAGGATCGCCTGCTTGCCCGCGGCGTCAGCAATATCGGCGGCGATAGTGATGCTGTCGTCGAGGCGCACGCCCGGAAGAAACAAACTCTCGCGCTTGTTCTTGAGATTCGCCGCGTTGGCGGAATCGTGTTCCCATAGCGTCACCTTGCGCCCGGCACGCGCGCAAGTGAGCGCCAGCGCCGTTCCCCAGGCGCCGCCGCCGATGACTGCGAAGTTATCGAAGGTCATGCCGGCGACTATAGCGCTTCACCGCGCAACAGTTTCGGCACTTCGCCGACCAAGCCCGCCGCTTCACGAATGAACAGGCGCTTCAATCCCGGCAGACGCTCGACCATGCCGAGCCCGACGTCGCGGGCAAGGCGCAACACGTCCGAGCGGTTGGAGAACAGGCGATTGAGCCCGTCGGTCGCAATGCCCATCGCCATCGTGTCGAGGCGCCGCCAGCGCTGATAGCGCTCAAGCACATCCGGCGCGCCAGGATCGAGGCCGAGCCGCGCGGCATCGACGATCACTTCAGCGAGCGCGGCGACGTCCTTCAGTCCCATATTGAGACCCTGGCCGGCGATCGGATGAATGATATGAGCGGCGTCGCCGACCAGCGCGATGCGCTCGGCGATGAACGAACGGGCGACGAAGAAGCCGAGCGGATGCACGCGTCGCGCGCCGATCACCTTGATCTCGCCGAGCTGCAGCTTGAAGCGCTGCTCGAGCTCGGCATGAAAGGCGTCGTCGGCAAGCGCCACGATGCGCTCGGCTTCCACCGTGCGCTCGGTCCACACGATCGAGGAACGCCGGCCCTTGAGCGGCAGGATGGCGAACGGTCCGGCGGGCAGAAAATGCTCATCCGCGCGACCGTTATGATCGCGTTCGTGCGCGACGTTGATGACGATGGCCGACTGATCGTAATTCCAGCCATGGGTGGCGATGCCAGCGCTCTGGCGGATGGTCGAGCGGGCGCCATCGGCGGCGACAAGCAGCCGCGCGGCCATCGCGCCGCCGTCAGAAAATTTTACGCGGATACCGGAAGGATCATCCCCTCCCCCCGTGAAGCGAAGCGGAACGGTGGGGAGGGGTCGGGGGTGGGGGGTATCTTCTTTGTCGAAAGAGACCCCCCACCCCGCTCGCTGCGCTCGCGACCCTCCCCACCGCTCGCTTCTGCTCGCGGGGGGAGGGAAAACTTCTTGCACCGCCGCAGCACGAAGCTCGACGCCACACTCGCGTGCCTTGGTTTCCAGGGCGTCGACCAGCAGCCGGTTCTCGATCATGTGGGCGAACGGCTCGCCCGGCTCGATCTCCTCACTAAAGGTGAGAAATACCGGCCGCACCGCGTCGTTGAGCCGGCTGTCGGTGACGGCCATGTCGAGAATCGGCTGCGCCTCGTCGGCAACGCTCGCCCAAACGCCGAGCGCCTCGAACAGCCGGCGCGCCGCCGCGACGATGGCCGAGGCGCGCTCGTCGCCGGCGTGACTTTTGCCCAGCGCCGGATCGGCGACCGTCACGGCGAACGAGGGTCCGAGCGCCTGCCGCAAGGCGATCGCCAGCGTCAGGCCGGCAAAACCGCCGCCGGCGATCAGCACGTCTGTACCGTTCCGCCTCATGACTGCAAGTCTAGCATGACCCGCCGGTCCGGGCTTGACCCCGCGGGCGTTCCCGTATGCAAAGGGCCGATGGCGTCGCCGCGAGGAACAGGTCATGTCCGCCGTTGAGGAATTGATTGGAATCCTCGATCTCGAGCCCCTGGAAGTAAATCTGTTCCGCGGGCGATCGCCGCAATCGCGCTGGCAGCGTGTGTTCGGCGGCCAGGTCATCGGCCAAGCCTTGGTCGCCGCCTGCCGCACGGTCGACGACGTGGCGACACGCCCGCCGCATTCGCTGCACGCCTATTTCATGCTCGGCGGCGATCCCAAAGTGCCGATCGTCTACGAGGTCGACCGCATCCGCGACGGTAAGAGTTTCACCACCCGCCGCGTGGTCGCGATCCAGCACGGCCACGCCATCTTCACCATGGCGGTCTCGTATCACGTGGCCGAAGTCGGTCTTTCGCATCAGGCGAAAATGCCCGACGTGCCGATGCCCGAAGCGTTGCCGACCGAAGCCCAGATGAAAGAGCGCATCTGGCCAGTGATGCCCGAGCCAGTGCGCCGCTATTACGAGCGCGAGCGGCCGATCGAGCTGCGCCCGGTCGAATTGGGCCGTTATCTCGGCGAAAAAAATCCGGAAGGCCGCTTCAACGTCTGGATTCGCGCGACGGGACGGCTGCCCGACGCGCCGGCGATCCATCAATGCGTGCTGGCCTACGCATCCGACATGATGCTGCTCGATGCCGCGCTCATTCCCCACGGCAAGAGCGTGTTCAGCGAAGACATCATGGCGGCGAGCCTCGATCATGCGCTGTGGTTTCATCGTTCGTTCCGCGCCGACGAGTGGCTGCTCTACGCCCAGGACAGTCCAAGTCTCTTCGACTCGCGTGGATTTTCCCGCGGCCTGATTTTTTCGCGCGACGGCACGCTGATCGCCTCGGTCGCGCAAGAGGGTCTGCTGCGGCAGCGGCGCGCTACTGCGCCTTGATGCCGGCGGCCTTGATGATCGGCCACCATTTGTCGATCTCGGCCTTCTCATAGGCTGCCAAGGCCGCCGGGTTCTGCTGATCGGCCGCAAAGATGACCATGCCGAGCTGGGTGAGCCGGTCCCTCACCGCCGGGTCGGCAAGCGCGGTCTTCACCGCGCTGTCGAGCCGATCGACGACGGCCTGCGGTGTCCCCTTGGTGGTCCACAGGCCATGCCAGAACGGCAGGCTTACGCCCGGCGCGCCCGCTTCGATCAACGTCGGCGTATCGGGTGATTTCGGCCAGCGCTTTTGGCCGACCACGGCAAAGGCCTTGAACTTGCCGGCCTGCACGTAGGGCAGCGTGGCCGACGCTTCGAGGCACGACAGATCGATTTGGCCGGCCAGCAAATCCTGGATCGCCGGTCCGGCGCCGCGATACGGCACGTAATCGAACTTCACGCCGATGGCGTTGGCGAAGGCGAGCGCGGCAAGCTGCGCGGCGCTGCCGGTGCCGACCGTACCGAACGTCACCGGCGTCTTCTGCGTCTTCAGCCAGGCGATCAACTCGGACGCTGTCTTCGGCGGGATCGCATTTTTGCCGAGGATCCACAGCGGCGAATAGGCCAGCAGCGAAATCGGCTGCAAATCCTTCTGCACGTCGTAATCGAGCTTGTAGATCGCCGGCGAGCCCACATGGCTCGTCCAGTTGCCGATGCCGATCGTGTAGCCGTCCGGTGCGGCGTGAACGACGCGGCCGGTTGCGATCGTGCCGCTGGCGCCGCTCACGGTCTCCACCACAATGGTTTGGCCGAGTGGCGTCTCCATCCCCTTGGCCAGCAGCCGCGCCAGTGCGTCGGTCGGCCCGCCGGGTGGGAATCCCACCAGGAGCGTGATCGGGTGCGATGGATAATTATCGGCGCGAACCGCAGGCGTAGCGAACAGGATGGCGAGCAGCGCCATCGCGAAGGCAGCTTTTCTCATTGTCCTCCCCTTTGCCGAATTTTTCTCGCGACTTACCGCAACGATGGCACGGGTCATCCCGGTCTAAAAGGTCAGCAACGCTGTCGTGACCGCGCGCTTGCGACTTTATCCCAAGCTCCTTGAACCCTCTTGGTCGGCCGATTGACGCCTCCCATATGGCGCCTGTACCCATCCGAAAATGTTTGCATTTTTCGAACGAATCCTGACGCCGACGGCCCCGCCGGAAAATCCCGAACCGCCGGCCAAGCTTATTGCCTTCCTGTGGCATTTTGCCCGGCAGGCGAAATGGCTGTTTGCGGCCTTGTTCGTCGTCGAATGCATGTCGGCGCTGACCGACAGCGCGGTGCCCTGGTTCATGGGTCGCATCGTCACCATGGTGACCAAGACGCCGCCCGACCGCCTGTTCGCCGACAAGTGGCCCTGGCTTCTCGGCGTCGCGGCGTTCGTCGTCATCGTGCGGCCGGCGGTGACGCTGATGCGCTACCTGATCTCCAACCAGGCCATCGCGGCGCCATTCACCGGCTTGATTCGCTGGCAGTCGCACTGGCACGTGGTGCGGCAGAGCTGGGCGTTCTTTCAAAACGATTTCGCCGGCCGCATTTCCAACCGCGTCATGCAAACCGGCCCGTCGGTGCGCTCCACGCTGACCGCGACCATCACCACCGTCTGGTACATCTCGGTGTACGGTGTGTCGGCGATCACACTCGCGGCGGCGGCGGACCGCTGGCTCGCGCTGCCACTGGTGCTGTGGTTCGCCGGTTACGCCGCCCTGCTCGTTTATTTCGTGCCGCGCATGCGCGAGCGCTCGAAAGTCTCGTCGATCGCGCGCTCGACGCTGATGGGGCGCATCGTCGACAGCTACACCAATATCCTCACGGTCAAGCTGTTCGCCCGCGCGCGAGAGGAGGACGACTATGTGCGCGATGCGGTCGACGCCCATGTCGATCTGTTCAAGGCCGCGCAGCGTCTGCTGACCGCGTTCGTGACGTTGCTCGACGTGCTCAACGTGCTGCTCATCACCGGCGCTGGCGCGCTGGCGGTCGTGCTGTGGCGCTATGGCGCCATCGAGGTCGGCGCCATCGCCATGGTGCTGCCGTTGACCTTGCAGCTCACCAACATGTCGCGCCAGATCGCCATGCGCATCACCGAAATCTTCGAGGATGTCGGCGTGGTGCAGGAGGGCATGCTGACCATCGCGCAGCCGCTGCAACTGCCCGATCCGGAAAACGCGCGGCCGCTCACCGTGCGCGCCGGCCGCATCGACTTCAAGAACGTCAGCTTCGGCTACGGCCGCGAGGCCGGTGTCCTGCAGAATTTCAATCTCACGATCCATCCCGGCGAGAAGATCGGCCTGGTCGGCCGCTCCGGCGCCGGCAAATCGACCGTGGTCAATCTGTTGCTGCGCTTCTTCCATCTCGAAGGCGGCGCCATTCTGATCGACGGCGAGGATATTTCCGGGCTGACGGCCGAATCGCTGCGCGCGCAGATCTCCGTGGTGACGCAGGACACTTCGCTTCTGCACCGCTCGATCCGGGAAAACGTCCGCTACGGACGGCCGCAGGCGAGCGACGCGGAGATCGAGCGCGCCGCCAAGCTCGCCCATGCGCACGAATTCGTCCTCGATCTGGAAGATTGGAATGGCCGGCGCGGCTACGACGCCCACGTCGGCGAGCGCGGCGTGAAATTGTCCGGCGGCCAACGCCAGCGCATCGCCATAGCCCGCGTCATTCTCAAAGACGCGCCGATCCTGGTGTTCGACGAAGCGACCTCGGCGCTCGACAGCGAGGTGGAGGCCGCGATCCAATCGAGCCTCGGCACGCTGATGGCGGGTAAGACCGTGATAGCCATCGCGCACCGGCTTTCGACCATCGCCCAGATGGATCGCCTCGTCGTGCTTGAGCACGGCCGCATCGTCGAGCAAGGCAGTCACCGTGAGCTTCTCGCCCGTGACGGCCATTACGCCGCACTCTGGCGCCGCCAGGCCGGCGGCTTTTTGGACGCCACCGACATGCAAGCGGCGGAGTGAACAAACAACTCCCCCCTCCAGGGGGAAGGTCGCCGCGCCAACGGGTCCAGCCCGAAGTGGCCGGTCCGATGACAAGCTCCACGCGGCGGGTGGGGGTGAAAGCGGCGACATTCGTTCGCGCGTGGCCCTCCGACAAAGCGCCTGCCGCCGCGCGCTCTGCGCGCGGGCGGGAAGGGGGAAACGATCCCGTTCCCGTGGCGCGATTTTTCGATTCGCGGCGCGCGGACTGGAATGATTCGCTCCGCGAGCTTCCGCCTTTCGGCGGTCTTCGGAGCTTCTTGTTTCCCTTCGCCTCACTGTCGGCCAAGGGAAGAAAAAAGGAGGCAGAACGCCGACAGACGTGAACCAACTGCCGCAACCGCCGTTGCGGCGCGCGCCTTGCAAAGCGCGCCCGCCTGTCGGCGTCCTACCGCGGCTCTCGCCAAGGGGACAGTTAGTCCCCAAGGCTCGGCGTCAGGCCACGCTTCCGGAGACTCGGCCGGAGCGCATGATCCTATGGACCGCCAACCGGGGCGAGTACCATGCGCATCTCCACGGGCGTTACCCGCGCCGTCCTGTCACCGTCCAGTGAGCACCTCACGCGCCGGTCATAGTGCCGGCAGGGTGATGCCCGAGCCGCCCGGGAGCGGGTGGTAAGCCCGCCCGCGGGCACCGCACTCGCTCCGCATTCGGATTTACCCTCGGCCGAAGGCGTCCTGTGACGAGCGAGATAGCGGAATCATGTACCTCAAACAAGGACAAAAGTCAACATAATTATCTCTAACGATAGGACGAGTGGCGACTTTGTTTACGGTAGCTGCGCCTTGCCACGGCTTGGCCCGAGGACGATGGCAGCCGTCTCGCCTACTCCCCCTCGCCGCGCTTTAACGTCGAGCGGATATTCTCCATCTCGCGCGCCCATTGATCGGTGTGCGCGGCGAGCGCGTCGCGCAGCCGCCAGGCGGCGTCCGGATAGGAATCGAGCACTTTGAGAAACGTCGCGCGCGAGATGCGCATCGCCCGGCAGACTTCGCGGGCGACAGCAGTCGCCGGCCGTTTGGTTTCCGCCAGCAGTGCCGATTCGCCGAGCAGCGTGCCCGGACCGACGACGATTTCATCGCCGCGATCCGGCTGCAGGCCGACCGTGCCGTACTGGATGATGTAGGCGCCGTCGGCAGTCTCGCCAGCGGTGAACAGCACCTCGCCCGCCTCGATCGCATAGCTCTCGGCAGCGATGGCGAGGCTGCGCAGCGCGCCGTTGCCCAGCCGGGCGAAGACCGGCACGCGTGACAGCAGGGCGATTTCATCGTCGATGGTCATTGCAGCGCCTTTGCGGCGGGACCGCGCTTCTACGGCACGAGCTTATAGCCGCCCGCCTCGGTGACCAGGATGGCGGGCGCGGCGGCGTCCTTCTCGATCTTCTGGCGCAGGCGATAGATGTGAGTCTCGAGCGTATGGGTAGTCACCCCCGAATTGTATCCCCACACTTCCTGCAGCAGCGTCTCGCGCGATACCGGCCGCTGCCCGGCGCGGTAAAGGTACCGCAGGATCGAGGTCTCCTTTTCAGTGAGCCGCACCTTGTTGCCCTTCGGATTGAGCAGAAGCTTCGAGCTTGGCCGGAAGGTGTAGGGACCGATGGCAAAGATCGCGTCCTCGCTCGCCTCGTGCTGGCGCAACTGCGCGCGGATGCGCGCCAGCAGCACGGCGAAGCGGAACGGTTTGGTGACGTAATCGTTGGCGCCGGATTCGAGTCCGAGGATCGTATCCGAATCGGTATCGTGGGCGGTGAGCATGATGACCGGCGCCTTGAAGCCGTTCTTGCGCAGGATGCGCACCGCCTCGCGGCCGTCGATGTCGGGCAAGCCGACGTCCATGATGACGAGATCAATCTGACCGGCCTTGGCGGTCTGCACGCCCTTGCTGCCGTTCTCCACCGCGACGGCTTCGAATTCCTCATGCAGCGATAATTGCTCGCTCAGCGCGTCGCGCAGCTCGGAATCGTCCTCGACGATGAGAATCTTCCGCGTATTCGGCATTCAACCCCCAACAGGCTACGCCCCGCGCCGCGGCCGCCGCGATCCCGTCGGCTGCGGACCGTCGCGACTTTGCCGCGCATTGACCGCGAAGTAGAACACGGGTGGGCAAAAGCGCAAGCGGCACTTGCAAAACGCCGTTACCCGCGAAATCGAGCCGGATGGGACGTTCAGGTGGGGACCCGCGACGGTGAACGCAAGCGAACCTCCCTTCGCCGTATCCGCGTCCGGCCGCGGCCGGGCCGGCCGACACAGGGGCTGCTGTTTGCCGGCGGGCTGACCTTGCCGGTTGCGCTCGGGTGGGGCGGCATCCGCGCCGCCAAACGCGAGGGCGACGGTGGCACGCCGGCCGGCTCATTCCACCCGGTGCGGCTGTGGTGGCGGGCCGACCGCCTGCCGCGTCCCCGCGCTATGCTGCCGGTTCGCCGCATCGGTCTCGCCGACGCCTGGTGCGAGGATCCGGCGGACCGGCGCTACAATCGCGCCTTCCGCCGCTCGGCCAATGAACCAGGCGACCGGCTGCGCCGGGCCGACGACCTCTACGATCTGATCGTCGAAATCGACCACAATACGCGACCGCGGATCGCCCGGCGCGGCAGTGCCGTGTTCATTCATATCGCGCGCGCGGGCCTTCGCCCCACGGCGGGCTGCATCGCGCTCACGCGCCGCGACCTTAAGATTCTGGTAACCCGCCTGTCGCCGAAAACCCGAATCCTAGTTCATCTTTAGGGCAAAGGAGCGTAGGAGCAGGCCTTGTATCTGCCCTCAGGACGGCCACGAGGGCCGCCCCTACGCCCTACGTCAATCTACCCCGGCTGCGAGCGGGCGCCGAAAATAGCGGTGCCGACGCGGACGTGGGTGGCGCCGAAGGCAATGGCAACCTCGAAATCCGCGCTCATGCCCATGGACAGCAATTGCAGCCCATTGCGTTTGGCGATCTGCGCGGTAAGCGCGAAGTGCGGCGCCGGCGCTTCGTCAGCCGGCGGGATACACATCAGTCCCGACACGGACAGCCCGTACTGGTTGCGGCACGCCGCCAGAAAACCGTCGGCGTCCTGCGGCAGAACGCCGGACTTTTGCGCTTCGGCGCCGGTGTTGATCTCGACAAAAAGGAGCGGCCGGCGCGACTGCTTGGCGATCTCTTTGCCAAGCGCCTCGGCGAGGCTGGCGCGATCGAGCGAGTGAACGGCATCGAACAGGGCCACGGCGTCCTTCGCCTTGTTCGACTGCAGCGAGCCGACCAGATGCAGCGCGATTCCGGGATGCCCATCGAGTAAACGCGGCCATTTCGCCTTGGCCTCCTGCACGCGGTTCTCGCCGAACACGCGCTGGCCCGCCGCGATCACCGGCTCGATCGCGTCAGCGCCGAAGGTCTTCGAAATCGCCACCAGCGTAACGGTTGCCGGATCGCGGCCAGCATCGCGGCAGGCGCGCTCGATGTTTTGGTGCACCGCCGCAAGGCCCCAAGGTTTGGTCATGGTTTCCATTGCGTCAACGTTCAAACCGACTGCACCGATAGGTTGCAAACTTCGAATTTTATCGGCCGCGCCAATATCATCTTTACGCTTGTCGGCTAGGCTGTGGAACGGGGTAGGGCGCAATGCCGGACAAGCGGGCCAAGTCACACGACAAGTCGCTTAAGAAGTCGGTGCGTGGAAAGCCGATCCTGAGCATCCGCGCGCGGCTGATCGTGCTTGCGCTTGTGGCCATCGCGCCGCTGATGTTCGAGCGCGTCCACGGCCTGGAAACGGCACGCATCGAGCACGCCGCGCGCGCCCACGCCGATGTGATCGAGCTGGCGCGGCGCGGGGCTGAGGCGCAAGAGGAGGTCGTCTCCTCGGTACGCGCACTCCTGCAAATCGTGGCGCACGTCTACGCGCGGATGCCATTCGAAGAGCGCGACTGCAACGAATACCTGAGCAGCCTGGCGTCCAACGTGCCGTGGATCGTGTCGATGTCCATTGCCGGCACGAATGGCCAAATCCGCTGCTCGACCGAACCGCGGGCGATCGGATTGAATATAACCGACCACGGTCACTTTCTGCGGGCGCTGCAAAAGCGCGAGTTCGCGCTGAGCGACTATTTCATCAACGTCACCCGCCGGGCGCCGAGCATGTACGCCGCCTTTCCGGCCATCGGCAGCGATGGGGCCGTCAGCGCCATCGTCCTGGCTTCGGTCAATCTGCAATGGATCGGCCAGCTCGCAACGAGCGCCGCCGAGCGGCCCGGCAGCTCGGTGCTGCTGTTCGACGGCGGCGGCACGCTGGTCGCCGCCTCGGCCAACGTGCAGAATTTGATCGGCCAACGCTTTGCCGGCCTGCCCGTCGTGCGCGACATACTCGCCCACGATCAGGGCACCGTCACGGGCGCAGGCCTCGACGGCGTGCGCCGCATCTTCGCCTATGTGCGCGTACCGTGGACACAGGCGCGCCTCGCCGTCGGCCTCGACCAGAGGGCCGTGGACAACGGCATCGATCACGCTATCAGCGTCGCCTATCTGCAGCTTGCCGCGATCGGCATCTTTGTTCTGCTGGTCACATGGTTCGGCGGCGAGCAGCTTATCGTGCGGCCGATCCGCTCCCTGGTACGCACGGTGGCGCGCTTCGGCCGCGGCGACCTCAACGCACGTGCAAGCCGCCAGCACTGGGCAGCGGAATTCGAGCCGCTCGCCGCCGCCTTCGACGACATGGCGGACAGGCTGGCCGCGCGCGAGGAGGAGTTGCGCATCGCCAATCAGCATCTTGAAGAGCTGGCGAGTCTCGATGGGCTGACCGGACTCGCCAATCGCCGCGGTTTCGACCGCGAGCTCGAACGCGTCTGGCAGGCCGCGCGCGACCGGCGCGAGCCGCTGGCGCTGATGATGATCGATATCGATCATTTCAAGCTCTACAACGATCGCTACGGCCACGTCGCCGGCGACACCTGCCTGCGCGCAGTGGGCGAGACATTGTCGCTCGTGACCCTCGAAGAGGCGGTACTGGTCGCCCGCTACGGCGGCGAGGAATTCGCGCTGCTCTTGCCCGGTCTCGATCTGGCGCGCGCCGCGGCGCTTGCCGAAGAGGCCCGCAAATCGATCGAAGACCTTCTCATCACGCACGCTGAAGCGCCCTGCGGCCTTGTCTCCATCAGCATCGGCGTCGAATCGCTTATCCCCGACAAGAGCGGCACCGCGTCCGATCTGGTCGAAGCCGCCGACAATGCGCTCTATGCGGCCAAACGCAACGGCCGCAATACGGTGGTGGCACACGCGGCGGCGCTGTTCAGGCTGGCGTCCTGATTCAATCCCGCTCATTCCCGCGAAAGTGAGAATCCAGTGCCGGGGCCCGCTTTCGCGGGGAGGAGCAGATAAAGTAACCGCTCGCTTCGTCATTGACGGCAATCACGCTCACGACTTTTTGCTCCGCTTGCGCGACTTCTTCTCCGGCGGCCCCCAGATCATGGCTTCCAGTTTCATGCCGTCCGGGTCGATGAAATACACCGCGTAATAATTTTCGTAATATTCGCCGGGCGGGTCGACGATCGTCATGTCGTTTTTTTTCAGAAAGGCGCCAAGCGCATCGACGTCGTTGCGGCTCGACAGCTCGAACGCATAGTGGTGAAAGCCGATATCGCCTTTGCGGTACTTGCGCTTGCGCCCCTGCGCGTCGGCGGCGGCGATCCAGAACAGCGTCTTGCCGTTGCTCCAACCGGCCATGTCGGCGTACTCGTGTTTGAGCTTGAAGCCGAGAAAGGCCAAGAGCTTCTTGTAGAACGTCTTCGAGCGTGCGAAATCGCCGACGCTAAGAACGAGATGATCGATACCGACAACGCGCGGCATTGGATCCTCCAATTGGTAGATGACTTGCCATGGTCCGCACGCGCGCCCAAGATGGCGGGCGTTGCCCGGTTAGGATAACCATATGCCGCGGACCTTGTTCGATAAAATCTGGGACTTTCATCTGGTTGGGCAGCGCGCCGACGGGCGCGATCTCCTCTATATCGACCGGCACGTTTTGCACGAGCTGCACGCGCATCACGGCTTTACGCAATTGGAGAAAGAACAGCGGCCCGTGCGCCGACCGGATCTGACCTTCGCGGTGCAGGATCACACCGTCGCCACCCGGCCCGGACGCGACGACAACACCAACCCCTCGGGTTCCGCCTTCATCAAGGCGATGCGCGAAGGCTCGCACCGCAACGGCATCCGGCTGTTCGATATCGATGATCCGGAGCAGGGCATCTCGCATGTGGTGGCGCCGGAGGTCGGCCTCGTGCTGCCGGGAGCAACACACGCGGTGCCCGACAGCCACGCCAGCACGGTCGGCGGCATCGGCGCGCTCGCTTTCGGTTGCGGCACGACCGAGATGACTCACATCCTCGCCACGCAGGCCATGGCGCTCAAGCGGCCAAAGCGCATGCGCGCGCAGCTTGATGGCCGGCTCGCCGCCCATGTCAGCGCCAAGGACGTGGCGTTGCGGCTGATTGCCGAACTCGGCGTCGCCGGCGGGCGCGGCTATGCGGTCGAATATGCTGGCTCTGCGATCGCCGCCATGCCGATCGAGCAACGCATGACGTTATGCAATCTTAATATCGAAATGGGCGGCCGCTCCGGCTTCATCGCGCCCGACGAGGCGACTTTCGCCTGGCTGCATGGCCGGCCCTACGCACCGAAGGGCGCGCTGTGGGATCGCGCGCTCGCCTATTGGCGCACGCTCGCGAGCGATGACGAGGCGGAATTCGACCGCGAGGTCGCACTCGATTGCAGCGCGCTCGAACCGCAAATCACCTGGGGCACCGATCCGAGCCAGGTGGTCGGCATTTCCGGCCGCGTGCCCGACCCGGCGGTCATCGATCCCGGCCGGCGCTCCGCCGCCGAGAGCGCCTTCGCCTATATGGGATTGCAGCCGGGAACGCCGCTGGCGGGGCTACCCATCAACCGCGTCTTCATCGGCTCATGCACCAACAGCAGAGTCCCCGATCTTGAAGTGGCCGCTGCGGTGGTGCACGGACGCCGCGTTGCCGAGGGCGTCACCGCGATGGTCGTGCCCGGCTCGTCGAGCGTGAAACGCGCGGCGGAGGAAGCGGGCCTCGATCGCGTGTTCCGCGATGCCGGCTTTTTCTGGGGCGAATCCGGCTGCTCGATGTGCGCCGGCGGCAATGGCGACCGCGGCGCGCCGGGCGAGCGCTGCGTGTCGACCACCAACCGCAATTTCGAGAATCGCCAGGGACCGAAGGTGCGAACGCATCTTGCGTCGCCGGCGACGGCGGCGGCGAGCGCGATTGCCGGACGCATCGCCGACGTGCGGCGGTTGATGGCGGGGGAGGCGTGATGCAGCCGTTCACCTCGCATACCGCAATCGCGGTGCCGATGCTCAAGGACGACATCAACACCGACCAGATCGCCCCGATCCTGCATTCGCGGAGCCTCAAGGAGGACTATAAGCCGATGCTGTTCCATCGCGCCCGCCGGCGCGAGGACGGCAGCGAGAATCCGGATTTCGTCCTCAACAAACCGCAATTCCGCAACGCCGGAATTTTGGTGACCGGCAACAATTTCGGCGCCGGCTCCTCGCGCGAATCGGCGGTCTGGAGCATGACGGCGAACAACATCCGCGTCATCGTCGCCAAGAGCTTCGCCGACATCTATCGCGAGAACTGCCTGCAGAACGGCGTACTGCCGATCGTTCTTGTGCCCGGCGCAGCGGACGCTTTTGCCGCGCGGGTCGTCGCCGTCGACGGCGCGGCGCCGTTCACGGTCGATCTAAAGACGCAACGGATCAGCGGGCCGGGCGGCGCCGATATTGCTTTCGACATCGCCGCTGCCGACCGCATGCGGCTTCTGGAAGGCCTCGACGATATCGGGCTCACGCTCAAATACCGGCAAGAGATCGCGAGCTGGGAGCAGCGCGTTGCGGCGGAGCAGCCGTGGCTGCAAATGGCGCAGGACAACCGCCGCTAACATCTTCTGCCGCATCAGGTGCCGCAGGTTTCCGGATCTCGGCAATCGGTCCAACGCAACCGACTATGTGGAACACGTCATACTTCAGCCGTCCGCCGCGGTTGCGCCGCTGAGCTTGTGTCCGGCGTAGACCGCGGCGCGGGCCGGCCAAAGATCGTAGCCGGCCATGCCGATCGCCATGGCAATGACGAAAACGAAGACGCCGGGCGACAGCGTGGCAAGGTTCGTAATGGCCGGGCCGGGACAAAGTCCGACCAGGCCCCAGCCGATACCGAACAGCAACGCTCCACCCAACAGCGGCCCGTCGATCGCCGTCAGCGTCGGCCATTGGTTCTGCGGCGCGAAGATCGGCATGCGCGGCCGTACCAAGGCATAGCCGATGCCGGTGACGGCAAGCCCGGCCGCCATCACCACCGCAAGGCTTGGATCCCAGGCGCCGCTCGGGATGCCGAAGAAATCAAGAAAGCCGAGAACTTTTGTAGGCGAGACCATCTGCGAGATGACGAGACCCAAGCCGAAGATGAAGCCGCAGAGGAGACTGGCGAGCGCGGGCATAGCTTAAAAACCTCCGAAAACGTGATGCGTCAGCGCGACGACGACGATGGCCGCGGCCATGAATACCATCGTCGCCGTGATAGAGCGCGGCGACAGCCGGGCGATGCCGCAGATGCCGTGCCCGGATGTGCAACCGTTGCTGAGCCGGGTACCGAAGCCGACCAGGAGCCCGGCAACCGCAATGACGATTGTGCTGCCCGGCATCGGCGGCATCGCCACCGGATAGCCGAGAAAAGCTGCCGCCAGCGGCGCTGCGATGAGACCGGCGACGAAGGCGGCGCGCCACAAGCGACCATCGGCGCGCGGGTTGAAAATCCCATCCATGATCCCGGTGACGCCAGCGATGCGGCCGTTGAACAGCATAAGCAGCACCGCGGAGAGCCCGATCAATGCACCGCCAATTGCCGCCGAGATTGGAGAAAAATTTGCCATGTGTTGCCTCCTGGAAAGGCTTGTCTCCTGAAATGTCTTTGTCTTCTGGAAAGTCTTGTCTCCCGGGCAGTCTTATCTTTCGACAATGCGGATATGCGCAAGTTTTGCACGGCCGCGCAATAAATTGTCAGTTAATGCTTGCCGTGTCCGAGGGCAATGAAGACACAAATTTTCCGATTGCGCTCATCTGATTCGAGAAACAGATTGCAGCCTTTTCCTCCGGCCACGATCGGCGGTTTCGCTTGTCGGCACGCTTGCGATCGAAGGCGTGCGACATAGAATGGCGCTTGAGAGGCGTCAGCAACTTTGGTGGCCGGCTTAGGAGCACTCGATGAACGCGCGTAAAAAATTCAGAGCGATCATGGCGGGAAGCCGCCTCGTGCTCATGCCCGGCGCCTATGACGCGCTGTCGGCGCGCATCATGGAGGCCGAGGGGTTCGAGGCGATCTGCGCCGGCGGCTACGCCGCGATCGGCTCGATGCTGGCGCAGCCCGACATGGGCCAGTCCAACATGCGCGATTACGCCGATCACTATGGGCGCCTCGCAAGCGCCGTCGAGGTGCCGGTCTATGTCGACGCCGATACCGGGTTCGGCGGCGTCAACAATGTGCGGCAGATGGTGCGCGCGTTCGAAGCCGCCGGCGTCGCCGGCGTGTTCATCAGCGACCAGGTGTTTCCCAATCGTTGCGGCTATCTGCCCGGTAAGCAGGTGATCCCGGTCGAACAGATGCTGGCCAAGATCAAGGCCGCGCTCGATGCGCGGCGCGATGGTGATTTCTTCATCGCCGGCCGCACCGACGCCGCCGGCGTCGAAGGCCCAAACGCGGCGATCGCGCGCTGCCAGCTATTCATGGAGGCGGGCGCCGACATGGCGAAACCGATGGGCTTCGATACGATCGAGGAGATCAAGCGCGCCAAGCGCGAAATTCCCGGACCGCACATGGCGACGCTGTCGCAGGCGGCCGGCAACAAGAAACGCAACCTCGAGGACCTCGAAGCCGCCGGCGTCGTCGCCGCAACATTTCCGTCGATCGCGCTGTTCGCCGCCGCGCATGCGGTGCGTCATGTGCTGCGCATCCTCAAGCGCGAGAACTCACTCACCGCCACGTTCGACCACCTGCTGCCGCTGGAGGACTACTACAGGCTGGTCGGCCTCAAAGAGATGCTGGCGCGCGAGGAAAGCTACGACAAGGAATCCGCCGCGTTGATGCAAAAACGCGCCGCCGAGTAAGGCGGACGACAGAGAACGGACGGCAGAGGACAGATGGCGAATTGGATTCGGAAACGACCTGCCGTCTGTCCTCCGTCGTCTGCCCCCTGAGATTCCAAAAGAAAAGGAGCCGGCGCGAAGCCGGCCCTTTTCCTCGAGTACTCCTCGTTGCGGCCAATCAACCCTTCGTCACCACCGGGGGCGGAGGTGCGGCGCAACCAGCAATGGTCGCCAGAGCAAGAACGGCGACGATTGCAAGGGCAAGCTTCTTCATTGACATCTCCCCGTGCTATTGGACGCAGCGACCATACGCGCCGGAGAGCGGATGCCTAGTGCTGAAAAGACACAGTGCATATCAAACACCCGTTTGACTTTGGCGAAATACGGAGATTTGGCTCTGCCAATTTGTCGCACCCTCACGTTCCACCGATTTCGCCGCGGTTCCTGCCGGAAGTACCCGAAAAAGCGGCCGCGAATTTGAACGCCCGCATCGACCGTACGACGGCTCCTCGGCGGCCGACAGGATAACGAGAAGGGGATTGACGCAACCGACCGCTCGGCTCCATACGGAGGAGCCAACACCGCTTCGCGGCTCGTCCAAGCCTTATCGTCCAAGCCTCATCGTCCAGGCCTTATCGTCCAGGCCTTAATCGTCCAAGTCTTGACGGCGGAGCACACCCTCGCGGGCATACGCAGTCTCAAGCCAGGAATAGGAAGCCCTTGCCGGCAAGCAGATTGAGAGTGGTCACAGCGTTGGCCGCCGGATTAGCGCTATCGGGTTGCGCCGGAGGGCCGCAGCTCCCAGGCACTCCGACAGCCGCGAGCACGCCGGAAACCAGCACGTCAGCGGCGGGCGGCGCGTCGACGAACAAGCCGGTATCGGCGGCCACAAGCGGCCCGCAACGCGATCTGAGCGACGCGGAAAAGAAAGTCATCATGGACGCGGTCCAGTTCAACCTCAAAGATCCGCAAACTGCCAAATATAACTGGACGAAATTTCCGGCGCATACCGACGAAGATTCGCGCAATTACTGCGCCACTGTCAACGCCAAGAGCCCGTATCCGCCCTATAACGGCAAGCAGGCGTATATCGTCGAGGTCAAACTCGCCAACGGTCAAATCGTCGGCGCCACGATGGGTCTGATTGCCGGTGGCAAAGACGTCGCCATCGTCGCCAAAATGTGCGCCAAATACGGCCTGTCTCCCGATTAGGACGATGGGAACGGCGGTCACGTCAGGCGCAACGGTTGCAATAATCCGG
Source organism: Xanthobacteraceae bacterium (assembly GCA_030037065.1). Lineage (GTDB taxonomy): Bacteria > Pseudomonadota > Alphaproteobacteria > Rhizobiales > Xanthobacteraceae > BOG-931. Next base: position 4,541 of record JASHRW010000399.1, on the reverse strand, counting down.
ATCAGGCCACCGACATTTTCGGGTTAGCGGTCCGGCTTCCACCTTCCTTGCCACCTACGCCCGCGAGGGCACGTACGCGTTCCTCATCCTTGGCGAGTTCGCTGGCCGGACCGGAATGGATCATCTGGCCGTCGTTCAGCACATAGACGCGGTCAGCCACTTCAAGGCCGAAACGGGCATTCTGCTCCACCAGGAGGATTGAGATACCCTGCTGGCGCATTGAGGCGACGACGCGGAATACCTCGCGCACCAGCAGCGGCGCCAGTCCCTGCGACGGCTCGTCGAGCAACAGCAGTTTGGGGTTGACAAGCAAAGCCCGCGCGATCGCAAGCATCTCCTGCTCGCCTCCCGAAAGCTGACGCCCCCAACTGTCGCGCCGCGCGCCCAGATTGGGAAACAGTTCGAGCACCTTGTCGACCGTCCACGGGCCGGGCCGCGTCATCGGCACGGCGAGGTTTTCCAGCACCGTGAGGTTGGGAAAGATGCGGCGCCCCTCTGGCACGTAACCGACACCGAGCCGGGCGATCCTGTAGGCGGGCCAGCGAGTGGTGTCATTGCCGAAAATCTCGATCCGACCTTCCCGCGGCGTGGTCAGGCCGCTGAGGCTGCGCAGCGTCGTGGTCTTGCCGGCGCCATTGCGGCCCAAGAGAGTGACGATCTCACCCTCGGTGACCTCCATCGACACACCGTGCAGGATATGGCTTTTGCCATAATAGGTATGCAGGTTCTCGATTTTCAGGATGGCGTCGGTCACGCGGCTGCTTCTCCCAGATACGCCGCTTGCACGAGAGGATCCGCCGCGACATCGCGCGGTGTTCCGGTGGCGAGGACCTTGCCGTAGTTGAGCACGGTGATCCGGTCGGCGATGCCAAAGACCAGGTCCATGTCATGTTCGATAAACAGGATGCTTTGCTGTTGCCGCACATGCAGGTCTCGGATCAATCTGACCATGTGCGCGGTCTCTTCCTGGCCCATGCCGGCGGTCGGCTCGTCCAGGAGCAGCAGTTTGGGCCTCCGGCTCAACGCCATCGTCACCTCGACGACGCGCTGGTCGCCGTGGGCAAGCTCGCTGACGATGCGACCAGCCTGGGCGCCGAGCCCGGTCGTCTCAAGCAGCTCCTCGACCCGTTCGTTGATCTGGCGGATGAGCGCGCCTCCCGGCCACGGGCGCGTGCTGCACCGGGCCTCGGCCTCGACCCCGATGCGGACATTTTCGAACACTGAAAGCTCCGGGAAGACCTCGGTGATCTGGAACGTGCGCACCAGGCCAAGCGCGACCCGGTCTGCAGCGGGGACGCGGTTGATCTGCCTGCCGTCGAACCAGATCTCGCCGCTCGTCGCCGGAAAGAAGCCGCTTATCAAATTAAACAGCGTCGTCTTGCCGGCGCCGTTCGGGCCGATCACCGCGTAGAGGCGGCCCTCTTCCATCTCCAGCTCGACGTTCTGCAACGCCACGAGCTTGCCGAAGACGCGCGATATATTGGTTAGCCGCAGCAGGCTCATGCCGCTTTCATCCGCCAGCGGACGATGCCGAGAATGCCGTTCGGGAAGAAGATCACAGCGACGATGAACAGGCCGCCGATAAAGGTCTCCCAGTTGTTTGGAAAATAGCTGCTCACATAATCCTGGATGCCGACAAAGATGATCGCGCCGACGAGCGGTCCCCAGAAGCTGCGCATGCCGCCGAGAACCGCCATGATCACAAGATTTCCCGACTCGACCCAATAGAGATTGATCGGCGAGATAAAGTTGTTTTGCAGTGCGTTGAGCGCCCCGGCCAATCCGGCGATAACGCCGGCGATGGCAAAGGAGGCCCAGACGTAGCGCTCAACATGGATGCCGAGAAACTGGGCCCTTCGGCGGTTCTCACGGATCGCGATAAAGGTGTGGCCGAGCGGAGAATGCAGCAACAGCGCGATGACCCCGGCGCCGATCGCGAAAAAGAATAATACGAAATAATAGAACGCCACCGCATCGAGCGGCACGGTCGCAAAGCCGAGATGCAGCGGCTGGCGCGAAAACCCGGCGAGCCCGTCCTCGCCGCCGGTAAAGCTGTTCCACCGCTCGGCGATAAAATAGAAAATCTGGCCGATCGCCACCGTGATCATCGCGAAATAAATGCCGCGCCGGCGCATCACCAGGGGGCCGAAGAGGAAGGCCGCGAGCCCGCCGACGATCGTTCCGGCGACGACCGCGAGCACGGTGCTGTGGGTGAGATGCGTCAGGAACAATCCGGTCCCGTACCCTCCAAGCCCGAAATACGCCGCCTCCCCGAACGACATGCAACCGGTAAACCCGAGCAGGAGGTTAAGCCCCATGGCGGCTAGCGCGTAAACGAGGACACGCGAGGCCAGCGCCATGTAGCCGCCGATCAGCGGCAGCCACAGCGCCGCCGTCAGCAGCAGCAGCCACACCGCGCCGTTGACGTAGATCCGCCGGCTCATTCGAACAGCCCTTCCTGTCCTAACAGGCCCCGCGGCCGCACGATCAACACCACGGCCATGATGATGTAGATGACCACATCGCTGGCGGCCGGGTAATAGGCCGTCGTCACCCCGGCGGCGAGGCCGATCAGCAGCCCCCCCAACACGCTGCCCAACAAGCTCCCTATGCCGCCGACGACGACCGCAACAAAGGTCGCCATGATCACGTCGTCGCCCATAGTCGGCGCCAGCTGCAGGATGCCGGCAGCAAGAACGCCGGCGAAACCCGCAAGCAACGTGCCAATGGCGAAATTGACCGAGCGCAGCAGGTAGACGTTGACCCCCAGCGTCGATACCGTCTCCAGGTCAAGAATCCCGGCCCGGATGCGGATGCCGAAGCGCGACAGGCGTAGAAATGCAAACAGCGCGATCGTCGCCACCGCGATCGCTGCGATCACGAACAGTCGGTATCCGGTCAGGAAGAAATAGGTCGTACTGACGGGTGAACCGAGCGCCGCAGGGATCTCGAACGGCACGCCCTGCGCGCCCCATATCGTGCGCACCACGTCCTCGATGATCAAGGCGAACCCGAACGTCAACAGCAGGCTGTAGATCGGGTCGGGTCGTCCGTACATGTGGCGCACGAGTGTGCGTTCGACGATGATGCCGATGAAGCCAGCGAGAATCGGCCCAGCCAACAGGGCACCCCAGAACCCGATATACGGGGCCAACGTATAGGCTAGGTAGGCGCCCACGACCATGAACCCGCCGTGGGCGAAATTGATCACCGAATTGAGGCTAATGATCAGCGACAGGCCGAGCGCCATCAAAGCGTAGAACGCGCCCTGGATCAGCCCGTTGAACCCGTCGAACAGCAACAGCTCCATTGCTTCCATTCCTGCCTGACGCCGACCGCCAACGCAACCGGCGCCTTGAAACGGACAGCCGCTTCAAGACGCCGGTTCACTATTACCGCCGACCCGACGCCGTCCGGTCAACGACCAATCGCAACCTTCGCGCGCGAGACCGCCAGGATCACGCCGGAAAGCTCATCTTGCATCCCTTCTCCGCCGGCGACCGCGCCAACTTGTCGCCCGCCAGTTCCTCGGACACGGTGAACAGGTCTGGATACTTGCCGTTCTGGTTCACCTCGCCGACGAACTCGGTGATCATGCACTGATGGTCGCCGGCCCGGTAATACGGGTTGTACGGCTCCAGCGCGACTTCGGGCGGCAGCACCAAGCCTTCCATCGCACGTGCCATCTTCGGCGCCTCGATGCCTTTTGCCTTCTCCGCAGCCAGCGCGAAACTGTGCGCGGCGGCATAGCCGAGCCAGCTCCGGCCGCTTGGCGTGGCCTTGTAGAGTTTCTGGTACGCCGCCACGAATTCCTTGACGTGGGGCTGGTTGGGTTGGTTCCACCACCATTCCATGACGCCCCAGCCGACCCGCGCTTCGACCGGCAAGGAGACCAACGGCTCGAGCTCGGCCAGCCCGACGCCGAAGGCCATCGTCTTGGTCATGCCGAACTGGGCCGCCTGCTTCATTAGGTTGACGAAATCGTCGCCGCTCTGGAACACGACGAACACGTCGGGCTTGGCCTGCTGGACCTTGATCAGCGCCGAGGTGAAATCGGTGGCGCCGAGCGGCATGAGCGTGTTGCCGAGATTGGTGCCTTTGGCCTCCGCCAGGATTTCGGAGGCGCCTTTGTAGAGGAAATGGCCCCAGGCGTAGTCGGGGGTGCAGAAATACCAGCGCTTGCCGAACTTCTTCAGCAGCGTGGCGCACAGCGCCTTGTTCAGCATCCAGGTATCGGAACACAGCTTGAACGTGTTCCAGTAGCAGTCGGTGCCGGTGATCGTGTCGACATGCCCGCCCACGGCGATATAGAGCATGCTCTTCAGATTGGCGGCGTGGCTCATTGCCGCCGCCTCGGCCGACGACACACCGCCGGCGGTGAAATTGACCTTGTCCTGGTCGACGAGCTTGTTGAGCTTTTCGGTCGCCTGCCCGACATTGGCGGCGCTGTCCTCGGCCAGAATCTGGAACTCGCGGCCGAGGATGCCGCCCTTCTTGTTGATCTGACTGACCGCCATCTTGGCGCCGTTGAGCTGCGAGGT
>JASHRW010000398.1 GCA_030037065.1 Xanthobacteraceae bacterium | reverse complement strand
CATAGCCTCAATCATGAGGCGCGCGAGCGGCTCCTTGCCTCGTTCGCGGTCGTCAACCAGAACTTCCAGAAGCTGTTCACCCAGCTATTCGGCGACGGCAATGCCGAGCTGCAATTGACCGAGAGCGAAGACCCGCTCGAAGCCGGCCTCGAAATCATGGCGAAGCCACCGGGCAAGAAGCCGGCGACGCTGTCGCTGTTGTCCGGCGGCGAGCAGGCACTGACCGCGCTGGCGCTGATCTTCGCCGTCTTTCTCACCAACCCGGCGCCGATCTGCGTGCTCGACGAGGTCGACGCGCCACTCGACGATTACAACGTCGAACGCTTCTGCGACCTCTTGCACGAGATGACAGGCGCGACCGAGACCCGCTTCATCATCATCACTCACAACCCGATCACCATGGCGCGGATGAACCGCCTCTACGGCGTCACCATGGCCGAGCGCGGCGTCTCGCAGCTCGTTTCGGTCGATCTGGAAGGCGCAGTGAAGCTCAGAGAGGCGGGCTAGGCTAAATAGACTCGTTTCCCGGCTGCGGCGCAGCGCTCAGTGGTGCGCCGCTGGTTCGTCAATCGATAGGCTGTCGAGCAGCGCTTTCGCCTCACGCAGATCGATAAAGTCGAACCCCTCGCTGAACGATGCATAAATCGGTGCCAGCACGGCGTGAGCTTCTGCCGGTCGGCCGCCGCGCGCCAACAGGTCGGCCAAGCTCCTTGCCGCGCGCAGCTCTAGAAGCTTCACTCCCCGCGCGCGGGATTTGTTCAGCGCCGCGGCGAAGCATGCTGTCGCCGCATCGGCATCGCCGCCGTGCTCCAGCAATCTGCCTTTCAACCGGTATATTTCTGACTCCCACAGGCGCTCTTCGGTCGCCTCGACGCTTTCTAGGCATTGCGCAACGCAGGTGGCAGCACGGTCCAGATCGCCCGCCTGCTGATGACACTCGGCCAGCAAAGCGAGCAGGAACGGCCACCAGCATACGCTGCCGATGCTTTGCAACTGCGCCAAACCGCGTCGGCAGACGTCGAGGCCAGCTTCGACGTCGCCGAGCTGCGCTTGCGCCCATCCGGTATAGACCATCGCAGTAGCAACCATGTGAGGGTAACCCTGCTCTTGCGATAGGCGAACGATGGCGCGGCCGTTCTCGGCGACGGCGGCCGGATCGCGGGCAAATATGCCCATGCGCAACGTGCGTACCGCAGCCAACGCTCGTGAGTATAGATTCTGCGGATCGAGACTGGCGGCTTCCTCGGCGGCCGCTTTGGCCTCATCGGGAAAGCCGAGGAGCAATAGACAATTCTGCATAAAACTCAGCGCCGAGATCCTGCCGTCGACATCCGAAGCCACGAACGGCTGACGCCCCGGCAGGGCGAATCTGTTGATCTGCAGAGCCTGTTTGAAATCGTTGCGAGCCTCCACCAATCGCCCAAGGGTGACCAAGGTCATTCCCATATCCGAGTGACCCATCGCCAGCCCGACCTGGTCATGGTTGCGTTCTCCCCACAAATACAATTCTCTCGCCCGCTCAAGTGCTGCGTGATGATCAGCGGCCATCCACGCGACCAGCCACTGACCATGTATGATCAGCGGCAACTGAGCTTCGTTGCTCAACATCTCGCATTGTGCTCGGGCGCGTCGGTAAGCCTCGCGCGTTTCGGGTGCCGTATAGCCGCGCGCTGCAAGCAACGCGCGCGCCATGGTGATCTCTAGCTTCAGCTCAAATTGCGGTCGATCACCTGCGGCTAGCTCGGATATCAGTTCGCGCGCCTGCGCCAATTGAGACAAGGCTTCAGATGTGGCTGAACGTTGCAGCGCGCGTTCTGCGGCTATTAGCAAGTAGCCGATAGCCTTGATCGGATCGCCTGCTTCGCGCCAGTGGTAGGCCAACAGTTCCGGCTGGGCTTGGGCCGTCTCCGGCAGGCTTTCTTCGTGGGCGCGCGCCACGTCGCGGTGAAGCGCCTGCCGCCGCTCGCGCACCAGCATGTTGTAAGCCGCGTCTCGCACCAGCGCGTGCTTGAAGACGAACGTCGCGTCCGGCAGAGAACCGTGCCGAAATGCAAGTCCCGACGCCACGAGTTGGTTGAGCGCCGCGCGCAGAACGGTTTCGTCCAGGCCGGCAACGCTGCGCAATAGTTCGAACGAGAACTCCCGGCCGATAACGGCGCCAGCCTGCGCCACCTCTTTGCCTCGATCGAGCCGATCGAGCCGCGAAATCAGCAGTCCATGCAACGTGGTGGGGATCGGCGCGCAGCCCGCCGCCGGTATGCGGAGATCTTTGGTGTCGCCGTTGGCGCTGTTTTCCAGAATGGACTTTGTCAATTCCTCGACGAACAGCGGCACGCCGTCGGCACGTGCGATGATCGCCGCGTGCATCGACCCGGAGATGTGGCGTTCGCCGGCCAGCTGCTGAATGAGGGCCGCCGAATCGGCATGACTGAGGCGCGACAGGCTTAGCGTCGTCACGTGGGAGTGCTCCGGCCATGACGGCACGAATTCGGGCCGAGCGACGATCGTTAAAAAGATGCGCATCGTGCTGGCTCGCTCGACGAGCAGGCTGACAAATTCCAGCGATGTCGGATCGGCCCAGTGAACGTCTTCGACTATCGCAAACACGGCTTGGCGCGATGCCATCGCTTCGATGCGCGCCATGAGCGCGGCAAAGGTCCGTTCCTTCCGCCTTTGCGGGGAGAGTTGCCTGACGTTCGGCAGCGTTTCGTATGGCAGCCCCAACAGGGTGCAGCTCAGCGCCGTCGCCTCGGCGGCGGCGGGGCCGAGCTCCGAGAACTCGCGTTGCAGTTTCTCAATCCTCTGCGGGACGGCGTCGTCATCGGAAAAACCTGCCGACCTTTGTAGTTCGTCAATAAGGACCCACATCGACGCGTCGGCGCGGTGCGGGGAACCGTAAAAGCGCAGCGTGACATACGGTTTGCGAAACAACCGGCTCTCCGTTTCAACGACGAGCCGCGACTTGCCAATGCCGGCTTCGCCGCTTAGCAGCACGACTTGCCCTGAGCCGAGCAGCGCCTTTGACCAGCATTGCCGCAGCCGTTCGATCTCCGCCTCGCGGCCGACGAAGTCGAGCATGGCATCGCGGCGCAGCGCCTCGAAGCGCGGTATGCCCGCGATCTCCTCGACGACACGCCATGCCGGGACCGGTTCTCGTCCTCCTTCCAACTCAACCGGCTCGATTTCACGGCATAGGAAGAAGCGGCCGATGAGATTTCGGGTGGTCTCTGCGATCACTACGCTTTCGACCGGCGCCGCCTTCTGCATGTGGAATGCCAGATTTTGCGCCGCTCCGATTGCTGTCGGCTGCCTTAGGGCACCACCATCCGGTAATTCGCTCACCACCACCAAACCGGTGGCGATGCCGATCCGCGCCCGGAAATTACCGATCGGCACCGCTTCGATCGCGCGGATGACGCGCAACAATTCGAGCGCCGCTTCGACCGCCCGTGGCGCATCGTTCTCGTGCGCCTTCGGATGGCCGAAATAAGCGAGTATACTATCGCCGAAAGTATGCAGCGTCGTTCCGCCGTAGCGCGGGACAACATCGGCGCATGCGGCGTACACCGGACTGATCGCACGTTGCAGGTCCTCGGGATCCAGTTTCGCGGCGAGCTCCGCGAAGCCGAGAATCTGGCAGGACAGCACCGTAACCTGTCGACGTTCCACACTTGGCGCTTCGCGTATGTCGCAAACCTGTCCTGGTTTGCCAGGCAGCTCGCTAGCCGCCGGATTGCCGCCATGAACGCAGGCGACGAATTTGTAGCCGACGCCCGGTACTGTGATGACGAATTGCGGCTTGGCGGGCTCCGGCTCGATCTTGCGTCGCAAGCGTGCGACGAGCATGTCGATCGAGCGCTCGTAGGCGTCCACTCTCCCGCCATCCACGGCGTTGCGCAGGTGAGCGCGTGAAAGCACTCGACCGGCATTGCGGGCGAACGTTACGAGCAATGCAAACTCGCCGCGCGTGAGCGCCACCTCGCGGCCGTTGGCGTCAAGGAAGATTCGGCCCGCGACATCGAGCGTACGATCCGCGAAACGCAGAAGCTCGGATTGGCCCGCGACAGCCGGGTCGGACGCTTTCTGGGCGGGATTGCCGAGGAAGCCGCAAAGCTTCGCATTTTCCAGCCGCTGCGACGAACAGACCAGAGCCTCGGGGAAAGATGACGTCAACCGGTCGGCGGCCCCCGCATCATCAACGAGCAGAACAAGTTTGTCGGCGGCGTTGCGCAGTCTGTGGATGAGAGCGAAGTCGTCTGTGCTTCCTGAACGCGCAGCCACAATGGCCGCGGCGAATCGTTTCTTACTCGTGAGTTGACGCGCCGTCCTCTCGCTCGATGCAATTTCGACAATGTAACCAAGCGGCATGAGCGTGCGCGCCAAAGCTGCGCGGATCGCCACATGCGGGACTGAGACCAAAATGCATTCACTCATGTGGTCGCGAAAGTCTTGAGTGAAAAAGTCTTGAGCGAAAGAAGCCTAACTCAAACAAGCCTATTGCAGTGCACAAGCGCGACGCAGGCGGGGCGCGGCGCTCTGTCGCAGGGGAGCGTCGGCGAAGGGCGGATGCTCGCCCCGATCTCGAGGGTGCCCGGCGAAGCCGGGCTTCCTCCGCCAACGATCTTTACTCTAAGCGAACTGTTACAAGACCGTTACATCGCCGATATGGCCTTGTGACACCTTTCATTCGATCTGTTGCGGCGTCCACGAATGCCGTGATCGAGAGCGGCAAACCGTTCTCGAAGAGATCGGACGCGTCCGATACGCGGCGCCCTTCGTTGCAGCCCTGACAATGCGGAGATTGATATGCCGACAACATTGCCGCTGACTTTCCGCCAAATAGACGTTGCGCCTGAGCGCAGCGACATCGCAAATAGTCTTGATTTGGCCGTCGTCGCCGCTTTCACGGCGGTGGGAATTTTCGTGACGTTTGCGCTCACGGTGCTCTTTCCACTTGCAGGGAACGCTGTTGCCCAGGCTTTGATGTGACCTGATCACAGCAACGGGGAGGCAATCCGCTGAGGCTTCCTGTTATCGGCCGCTCGATAATCACACCGGTGATC
>JASHRW010000397.1 GCA_030037065.1 Xanthobacteraceae bacterium | reverse complement strand
GCGGCGAAGCGGCTGAAGTGAACAGGGTGACGGACCACGACCTCAATGCATCGCCTTGCCGCCGTCGACGTTGATGGTCTGGCCGGTCATGAAATCGCTCGCCGGCGATGACAGAAACATCACCGCGCCGACCAGATCGGCGGGGTACTGAACGCGCTCGATGGCGCGGCCGGCTACGCGGGCGGCGAGATAATTCTCCGACGAGGAGGCGACCTGCGTCTCGCTTTGCGTCATTCCCGGCGTCACGGCGTTGACGGTGATGCCGAACTCGCCGACTTCGCGGGCGAGCGCGCGGGTAAGGCCGAGGACGCCGGCCTTCGAAGTCGTGTAGTGCAGGCGGTTCGGCGTGCCCTCCCACACTCGCGAGGAGGAGATATTGACGATCTTGCCTCGCTTCTGTGCCTTCATCGCGGGAAAGGCGGCGCGGCAGGTGAGAAACGTGCCGCGCAGGTTGACCGCCATGACCCGGTCCCACTCATCGACGGGAATTTCAAGCCACGAACGCCGCGGCAGGGCGCTCATCAGCGAAGCGTTGTTGATGAGTACGTCGATTCTGCCGTAACGGTCGAGCACGGTCGCGATCATGTCGTTCGTTGACGATTCGTCGGCGATATCGACTCCGAGACCAATCGCTTCGAGGTTGGATTTTGTGAGCGACTCGGCGACGCTTTTGGCGGCGTCGACATCGATGTCGGCGGCAGCGACGCGGGCGCCGGCCTTGGCAAACTCCTCGACATAGACCTTGCCGATTCCCTTGCCGCCGCCGGTGACCACCACGCTGCGGCCGGTAAAATCGAATCGCTCATTCACGGACATTGTGTTCGCCTCTATGGTATTTTGGATTGCTTTGGCAGTTGGTAAACAATGAACCCCATCGATCTCGAAGTCATCTATCAATCGACCCTGCAGATCGCGCGCGAGCTGACGCTCAATATGTTGCGCACCGGCTTTTCCACCATCATCAAGGAGAGTCAGGATTTCACCTTCGCCATTTTCGATGCGCAGGGCCGGATGGTGGCGCAGGGCATACCGCAGCCGCTGCATATCGGGCCGCTGGCGGCGCAAGTTGGCGAAATTCGCCGCCGCTTTCCCGATGTGGCGCCCGGTGACGCTTTCATCGTCAATCACCCCTATCAGGCCTGCCAGAACCACTCGACCGACATCTGCATCATCACGCCGATGTTCGTCGACCAGCGTCTGGTCGGCTACATCGGCAATACCGCGCATAAGCCCGATCTGGGCGGCAAGGTGCCCGGCACCAATGCCGGCGACGCCACTGATTTGTTCCAGGAAGGCCTGCTCATCCCGCCGATACGGATTCTGCGCCGCGGTGAACTGATCGACGAACTTGAAACTGTCATCTGTGCCAATACGCGCACGCCGGAAGTGACGTGGGGCGACATCAGCGCACAGATCAATACCAACACCTACGGGCTGACACGGTTTGCCGAGCTCTTCAAAAAGTATGGCACGGAAAAAGTGCTGGGCTGCTGGCAGGAATGGATGGACATCTGTGAGCGCGAGCTGCGCGAGGAAATCGCCAAAGTGCCGGACGGCGTTTACGGCCCGGAGACGGATTACCTCGACGACGACGGCATCGATCTCGGAAAGCCCCACCGCATTTCGGCGACGCTGGAGGTGAGGGGCGACGTTCTGCACTTCATCCTCGACAGCGATGCACAGGCGCGCGGGCCGATCAACTTGCGGCCGTGCGTGTCGCGTAATTTCATCCAATGCCTGGTCAAGATGGTGTTCATCCCGCGCTTGCCGGTGAACGATGGGCTGTCGCGGCCAGTGCAGGTGTCTTATCCGCCGGAGGGCTCGCTCCTTAATCCGCGCTTCCCGGCGGCAGTCAACATGTACGTGCGGCCGAGCCAGGTCACCACTTCGGTGGCGATCCGCGCACTCGCTCGCGCCGTGCCCGGCCGTGTGCCGGCTCCCGGCAGCGCCGCCGGCGGCTCGATCTCGAGCGCCGGACGCCATCCGCAAACCGGCCGCTGGTATTCGCAATACGAGATTCTGAGCGGCGGCACCGGCGCCCGGCCGGACGGCGATGGCGTCAGCGCCATGGACGAACTGGTGGTCAACGTCATGAACACGCCGGTGGAAGCGGTGGAGACCGAGTTTCCCGTGCGGGTCGAAAGTTATGGGCTCGCTCAGGATTCGGGTGGGCCCGGCACCTATCGCGGTGGACTCGGCGTGCGCCGGCAATGGCGAATTCTCGGCGAGGAGTCCGTCATCAATCTGCGTACCGATCGCTTCAAATTTTCATCGCCGGGAATTTTCGGCGCCAAGCCCGCGCATCCCTCGGCGGCTTCGCTGCAATCCGGTGGAGCGCCAACCCGAACGTTGACCTCCAAAGTCGCCGGCGTGCGGCTCAGGAAGGACGATCTGTTGTCGATGGAATTTGCCGGCGGCGGCGGTTGGGGGAATCCGCGCGAACGCGACATCGAACGTGTCCGTCAGGACGTGTTGCGGGGCTATGTGTCGCGTGACGCGGCGCGCGACGATTACGGCGTCACTTTCAAGGACGATCTCAGCGTCGACGCTGAAACGACAGAGCGGCTGCGCGGTGAGGGGCAGTCCAAGGCGGCCTCATGAAGTTGCGTGTCGGGATCGATGTCGGCGGGACATTCACCGATGTCACCGCCTTCGACGAGGACGCCGGCACGCTTGTCGCGGTCCGCAAGTACGTCTCCGATGCGACGCGGCCCGCCGCCGTCATGGAAGACATCACGCGCGATCTCGCCGCCGATTTCGGCGCCGATTCGGTCACACTGATCCTGCACGGCTCGACCGCGGCGCTCAACACCATACTCGAAGGCAAGGGCGTCCGCGTCGGCCTTATCACCACGCGGGGCTTTCGCGACGTCTACGAGATCGGCCGTCAATGGCGCGGCGAAGAAGTTTTCAATATTTTCGCGCCGGCGCCGAAAATGCTGCTCAGCCGCGATCGCATTCACGAAGTGCGCGAACGACTTGATGCTTCAGGCAATGTGATCGAAAGGATCGATGAAGCCGAGGTTGCCGAAGCTGCGCGCCGGCTCGTCGCCCAAGGCGTCGAAGCCGTCGCAGTGTGCTTTCTGTTCGCCTACGCGAATCCCGCGCACGAAAAGGCCGCCGCGAACATCATCCGAGCGATTGCGCCGGACCTCTACGTCTCGCTTTCGCACGAGGTCAATCCCGAATGGCGCGAATACGAACGCACCGCCGCTACAGTCGCCAACGCCTATATCGGGCCGCCGGTCTCGCGCTATCTGCGCGAGCTGGAAAATCAATCGCAGCAGCGCTTTCCGCTTGCGCGCTCGCTGATGATGAAATCGGACGGCGGGGCAGCCAGCGCGCGTATGCTGGCACGAACGCCGATCGAAACGGTGATGTCCGGTCCTGTGGCCGGCGTGATCGGCGGCCGTTATCTCGGCGACATCAAAAGCATCGACAACGTCATCACCTTCGACATCGGCGGCACGTCTTCCGACATGGCGGTGCTGCCGGGGCAGCCGCTGTTCAAGTCGGAATTCTCGGTGGCGCGGCATCCACTGCGCACCCACACGGTCGATATCGAGACCATCGGCGCCGGCGGTGGCAGCATTGCGTCCGTCGATCTCGGCGCCCTCAAGGTCGGCCCCGACAGTGCCGGTGCCGATCCCGGTCCGGCTTGTTACGATCGCGGCGGAGTTGAGCCGACGCTGACCGACGCGCTGGTGGTGCTCGGTCACCTCAGCCCGACAGCGCTGCTTGATGGCGCCATGCCGATCTCGCAGGCGAAGGCACAGAGCGCGGTGACCAGCCGGGTCGCGCGGCCGCTCGGGCTCACGCCCGCCGAAGCGGCTTGGGGCATCCTCACCGTGCTGGTCACCAACGTCACCATGGCGATGCGCACGATCACCATCGAGCGTGGTTACGATCCGCGCGAATTCACGCTTATTGCCTTCGGTGGCATGGGACCGACCATCGCCGGCCGCATCATTGCCGAGCTCGGCATCGGCCGCATTCTGGTTCCGCGCGATCCCGGCACGTTTTCCGCCTTCGGCATGCTGGTGACCGACGTGCACCAGACACGCAGCTTGACCCGCATCACTCGCCTCGATGCGGCGAATCCGGCGGAGCTGGAAAAGACGTTCGCCGCGATGGAAGAAGCCGCGCTGGCCGAGTTGCTGCAGGAAAAATTCTCGCGTGAGCGGCTGACGACGCTGCGCAGCGCCGGCATGCGCTACCGCGGCCAGTCCTATGAAGTGAGCGTCCCGGTTTCGCGATTGCAGACCGACGAGGACATCGCCGGCTTGGCCAAGCACTTTCACGAAGCGCACCAGCGCCGCTACGGTCACATGGCCGCATCGGAGTCGGTGGAAATCGTCAACTTTCAGGTCACTGCCGTCGGACAAATTCCAAAGCCGCAATTCCACGAGCTTGCGGCGACTGTGCAATCGCAAGCGCCGCATTCGCACGAAATCCGCGCCGCCTATTTCGGTCCGGTGAATGCAACCGGCGTTCCTGTCTTCCGGCGCTCGACGCTCTCGCCGGGCATGATGATCGATGGGCCCGCCATCATAGAAGAAAAGACCTCGACGGTCGTGCTCTACCCAGGGCAGCGGGGCCGCATCGACGGTTACCTGAACATCGAGATCGAGCCGATCGGCAAGCCGTAAGAACAGTCACACACGCCCTCTCACGGCTTTCCGGCCGCTCGGCGGTGTGATAGTGCGCAGTCCCGCCGCGAACTTTCCCAAGGTGCAATCCAATGCCTGCTTTGCCCATCACTTTCGCCTGCGGCCTCTACGACCGCATGCTTGCGCTGCAGACCGGCGACATCAAACCCGAGGGTATCGATCTGAACTTCCTGGTCATGGACAATCCGCGGGAAATCTTCGACCGCATGTCCAATCGGCTGGAATTCGACGCCTGCGAAATGTCGAGCTCCGAATTCATCAGCCGCTATGCCGCCAACAAGCTGCCGTTCGTGGCGTTACCTGTCTTCGCCTCGCGGGTGTTTCGCCACGGCTTCATCGTAGTCAACCGCAACCACGTCAAATCGCCGAAGGATCTCGAGGGCAAGCGCATCGGCGTACCGCTCTACACTCAGACCGCCGCGATGTTCATCCGCGGGCTGATGCAGCACGATTTCGGCATTGACCTGTCGACTATCGAGTGGATCGAGGGCGCGGTCAACGAACCGGGCGGTTACGGCAATCCTAATGTCATGCCCATGCTCAAGCCGGTCAACAGGAAGCCGAACACCAGCGGAAAATCGCTCAGCGATCTCCTCGCCGCGGGCGAAATCCACGCCATCATCGGCTCCAACCTACCGCACAGTTTCAAGCGGCATCCCGACGTGCTGCGCCTTTTCCCGGATTATCGCGCGCGCGAACAGGATTATTACCGGCGCACCAAGATCTTTCCGATCATGCACCTCATCGTCATCCGCAACGACGTTTACGAGAAGAATCCGTTCGTGGCGACGAGCCTCTATAACGCCTTCTGCGCGGCGAAGGATTTGGCCCGGGAAAAGATGCGCTACTCCGGAACGCTGCGTTACATGCTGCCATGGCTGCCCGACGATGTTGAAGAGATCGATGCGCTGTTCGGCGGCGATTGCTGGCCCTACGGCGTCGAACCCAACCGTCCGACGCTCGAAGCGCTGGTCAGCTATATGGTCGAGCAGGGCCTGATACCGGATCGGATTCCGATCGAGAAACTATTCGTGCCGACATACGGTTAGAGAACGAGTGTTGTTCGGCTATTATCTTGCGGGCTTCATATAGGCGGCGCAGAACTTCGGCGCGCCGTCACCGAGGCCGACACACCTGAAGATATTGTGCGAAATGATCAGCTCGCATGAATTGGCGGCATTGCAGGGCGGATGCGTCTCGGTGGCGATCGCGACGCAGTCCTTGACGTAGATCGCAGCCTGTGCGGTGCCGACAACGTCCCGGCAAGGGACATCCTTATCAGCATTGCCAACGGTCAGCGATGCTCGACGGATGACATAGGCCTTGTAGATGCAGCCTTTGTCCGCGCCGCAGCGGTCGCGATGCGCCAGCCAGGCCTGTTGCGTGATGACGAGCGATTTGACCAGTTCGTCCAGTGCATTTGCCGATTCCACCGGCAGGCCGTCGAACTTGTTTTTGTAGGCGGCAGCAACGATCCGATCCAGCGCGGCCAAACTCTCGTCCGAGCAGACCGCGGCCTCGGTCGCATTCAACGGTCCGGTGCAGGGGAAGCTCGGCTCGGCTGCGTCGGCGCCAAGTGTGGCTTGCCATACGAGCGCTGCCGCCATGACAACGCCCGCAAATCCGGCGTACCGATGCACTACACCGCCTTTAAGTGCGCGTCCTTGCGCTTGTAAAGCTCCTCATCGGCATAGCCCATCGTCTCCGGCTTGCCGCGGCCGAGCATGACCTGAAAATAGACCGGCTCGAGCGAATCGTTCTGATAGCCGTGGATCACGCCGGCCGGGCAGGAGATGCACTCCCAGGGACCGAGCCGCGTCGTGAGACGCTTGCCGTTTTCGTCCTCGACGAAAACGTCGAGGTAGCCCTGCAGCACGAAAAAGCATTCTTCCACTTCGTGCGTGTGCGCGGCGTTGCCCTGGCCGGGCTCGACATACATGACCGACAGCGTGAAATTGCCGGCCGGAATGACGGTCGGGTCGCCGTGCTTGCCAGAGCCGCCGGCGCCGATGAAGCGGTGCTGCGCGCGCTTAAATCCCTCGATCTTGGCGTCCTCGAACGCCGCCCAATCGGGCTTCTTCTCCTTGAAGCGGCCGACATACCTTTTCATGATGTCTTCGATCGGCACGCCCTCGAGTT
>JASHRW010000396.1 GCA_030037065.1 Xanthobacteraceae bacterium | reverse complement strand
ACTCGATGGATCACACCGCGATTGTCTACCTCATGGACAAGGACGGCCACTTCGTCGCGCCGTTCAATCTGCAGCGCAAGGTCACCGCCGAAGCTGCCGATTTGCAGCGCTATTTATGAGGCGGATCGGTTACGCTGCCGTGGCTTTGATAAGCGGACTGCGAATCGGAACAACGCGTCAGAACGGCCGATTTGGGTGGCGGCCGTTCGTGAGCCGACCGGCTGCCTTTGCCGTGAGGGTCGCGGGCCCGACAAGCTCGTAGCCGCTACCGGAGTTGCTTCGCTGCTTCGATTCGGCAATGCGTGAGTTCTTCGCCAGGCCGTGCTCGGTTTTCTCCCAGCTTTGCGGATCGTACAGAAGCTGAAAGAGCGCGCGCCAGGCCGCGAGCGATAGCAGAAGCCAGTGCAGCGGGGTCAGCACGAGCACCCAGCCGTGAGCCAACAGCCGGCGGCGCTGCAATCCGACCAGATCGAGTGCGATGGTCGAGGCATAACCGGCGAGAAGCGTGGCGACGAAGATCGGCGTCCCCGGCCCCATGGCGATCACGCCCTCACGCGGCGGCAGCACCAGCAACGCATAGCAAAGTCCGGCCATGAAGAACGGGTGGATCAACGGCGCCAGCACGTTGCAGGCAAGGCAGACTTGAAATGCAATGGCGCCGCCGATGCCTATGTCGCGCACGAGCTGCAACGGACGGCGCATATGCACGCGCCACGTCTGCATCCAGCCCTTGTACCACCGCGTGCGCTGTTTGAGCCACGGCACGAAACGCGTGGGCGCTTCTTCGTAGGTCGCCGATTGCAAGGTCGCCGCGCGGTAGCCGTGACGATGCAAACGAATACCCAGATCGGCGTCTTCGGTGACGTTATAGGGATCCCAGCCGCCGACTCTGCGCAAGACGGATGTACGAAAATGGTTCGAAGAGCCGCCGAGCGGAAGCGGCAAATGCAGGTAAGCAAGGCCGGGCAGCAAGACATCGAACTGGCCCGCATAGTCGGCGGTAAACATGCGTGCGAGCCAGTTGTCGGCGGTATTGTCGATGGTCAAACTTGCCTGCAGGCAGGCGAGCCGATCGTCACTGGCCATGAACATGGCGGCCGCGCGCCGCAATTGATCGGGTTCCGGCGCATCCTCGGCATCGTAGACGGCAGTATACAGACCGCGCGCCAACGGCAGCGCCACGTTCAGCGCTTTGGGCTTGGTCCGCGGTCCAAGCTCCGGCGCGATGACGATTTCAAACGAAGGGCCGAGATCGAGCCGCTCGACGGCATGGCGGGTCTCTCGGTCGTCGGCTTCCAGAACGAGTTTCACATCCAGTTTCTCGATTGGGTAATCAAATGCGTTGATCGCCTCGACCAAGTCGCCGACGACATTCGCCTCGCGGTACAAAGCGCAAATGATCGTGTAGATCGGCAGCTTGTCGTCGGCGATGCGGGTGAACTTCGCGGTCGCTCGCGGCGCGTACAGCGCACTCCACAGCCTTAGCGTGGCTGCCGCGAGAAAGATCGCGCATAAGAGCGCGCCCAATGCGTCGATCGTTGCGGCTGGAAGCCCGAGGAGGCCGGCGAGCGCAAATAGTGCGAGCGCCGGGAGGATGACATCGTTCCAGGCTCGCGGTTGCGGCGCATTCGACAACAGCGGCTGGGTACGGCGCAGTTCATCGGCCGCTCGCCGGCCGAGCGTGCGTTGCGTGTATCTGGCAACGAAACGCGACAGCCGTTCCGATGACGTCAACCGGAACGGAGCAAGCCATTGCGGCGGCTGCTTGGGGTCGGCGAAGCGGCGCGCGGTAAGCCGACGAGGAGCGACGACCCAGATGATTTTGCCCGCCTCCCGCAGCGGCAACAATCCGGCGGCCGCCGCCTGGATCAACTGATTGTCATCGAGCGGACAGTCGGTCCGGGAAACATCGTCGAGCGGTTCGTAGAATGTACCGAGCGACGACGCCAGCGCTCTCAGGTAAGCGTCTTCGGTAATGGCGGCGCCGCAAATCAGCACGCGGTCGGCGCCGATGCCGATCGCCCGGGCCCGCCGCTCCGCGGCCGCTATGACGTGTCGCGGCAGGATATCGCGGACGCAGTCGAGTTCCGGGCAGAGGTTTGGCCGCGGCGTGAATACCGGTCGGTCGGCGACGTGGTGAACGGCCCGGGGCGATCTGCGGCCCAGCCACCTTTCCGTCTTGGCCTTATTAACGGCCGCCCCAATTACGCCACCGAATGCCACTGTCTAAGCACTCGACTTTATGAAAGCATCGACTCTGCTCGACTTTTCACCGCGTCACCGCTAAGCGGTCGCAGAGAGCGTCGAGCCCCTATCGCCGACGGATCGTACCTATGGCGTGGCGAAAGACAACATTTTTCAACCCTAGATATTGTCTGACATTGGCTGCCTTACTCTGTCTGGTTGTGTGCACTTTCATTACGGCACCCGTCCGGGCGCAGCCGGTGCTGCCGCCGGCAAAGGCCGCCGCGCCGCCGCGGGCTGTCGTCGTGCCGGGATTTTGGGACCCCCGCCGGCGCCCCGAGCGGCCGGATCTGTCTCACCTGCAGACGATCAGATTTCTCACTGCTCTCGATTATCCGCCGTTCGATTATGCAGGGCCGGATGGCAATCCCGCTGGTTTCAATGTCGATCTGGCGCGGCTCATTTGCGACGAGATCAAGGTCGCCTGCACGATCCAGGCGCGGCCGTTTGCGAACCTGCTTGACGCGCTCGACAACAATCAAGGTGACGCTGTGATCGCTTCGATCGCGGAGAACTCCGAGTCGCGCAAGCGCGCCGACTTCAGCGATCCGTATTACCGCACGCCGGCGCGTTTCGTGGCGCGCGCCGACAGTCCGATCGGCGACGTGCTGCCCGAGCTGGTCGCCGGCAAGAAGATTGCTGTCGTTGCCGGCACCACCCACGAGTTCTTTCTCAGACAAATGTTCACCCAGGCGGAAATCCGCGGCTATGCAACCGCCCAGCAGGCGCGCGCGGCGCTTAAGAATAAGCAAGTCGACCTGTTGTTCGGCGACGGGATTGCGCTCTCGTTTTGGCTCAACGGTACTGATTCGGCGGGCTGTTGTGCCTTCCGCGGCGGGCCTTTCCTCGACAACCGCTATTTCGGCGGAGGAGTCGGCATCGCGGTCAAACCGGGTAACGACACCCTACGCCAAGCGTTCAACTGGGCGCAGTTCCAGATTTGGGAAAAGGGAAGCTTTACCGACTTGTGGCTGCGCTATTTTCCGATCAGCCCGTTTTGAGCGACAACCCGTGCTCGGCTAAGAGCTTCGCATCATGACCAGACCCGCGAACGATTCTCCGATGGACCTGCGCGCGCTCGCCGAATCGTCGCACGCCTGGCCGTTCGAGGAGGCACGCAAGATCGTGGCGCGGCTGAACAAGCGGCCGAAGGACGGAGTGATTTTCGAGACCGGCTACGGGCCGTCGGGACTGCCGCATATCGGCACGTTCGGCGAGGTCGCGCGTACCTCGATGGTGCGCCACGCCTTTCGCGTGCTCACCGAAGACAAGATCAAGACCCGCCTCATCGCTTTTTCCGACGACATGGATGGCTTGCGCAAAGTGCCCGACAACATCCCCAACAAGGAGATGGTGGCGCAGCATCTGGGCAAGCCGCTGACCAAGGTGCCCGATCCGTTCGGCGCGTATCCGAGCTTCGCCGAGCACAACAATGCGCGGCTGCGCGCCTTTCTCGATCGGTTCGGCTTCGATTATGAGTTCATGTCGGCGACCGCTTGCTATACCTCGGGCCGCTTCGACGCCGCGCTGCTGAAGGTTCTGCAGCGCTTCGACGAGGTCATGGCGGTGATGCTGCCGTCGCTGCGCGAGGAGCGGGCGCAGACCTACTCGCCGTTCCTGCCGATCTCGCCGAAGACCGGTATCGTGCTGCAGGTGCCGGTCGTCGCCCACGACGCTCAAGCCGGCACCATCACCTACGAGGCCCCTGACAGCGGCGAACGTGTCGTCACGCCGGTCACCGGCGGGCGCTGCAAGCTGCAATGGAAACCAGACTGGGCGATGCGCTGGCTCGCGCTCGGCGTCGACTACGAAATGGCCGGCAAGGATTTGATCGATTCGGTCAAGCTGTCCGGAACGATCTGTCGGACACTCGGCGGCGCGCCGCCAGAAGGATTCAATTACGAGCTGTTTCTCGACGAGCACGGACAAAAGATTTCGAAGTCGAAGGGCAACGGACTGACCATCGAGGAATGGTTGCGCTACGCCAGCCCCGAGAGTCTGTCGCTGTTTATGTATCGCGAGCCGAAGGCCGCCAAGCGGCTCTACTTCGACGTCATTCCGCGCCACGTCGACGAATACCAGCAATTGCTCGAAGCCTATGAGCGGCAGGCTCCGCGCGACCGGCTGAGCAATCCGGTCTGGCACATTCATGGCGGCGCGCCGCCGAAACCCGACAATCCGGTGACCTTTGCAATGCTGCTCTCGCTCGTCACCGCGTCGAATGCCGAGAACGCCGACACGCTGTGGGGGTTCATCGGCCGCTACCGGCCGGGCGTGACGCGGCAGACCCATCCGCATCTTGCCGCGCTGGTCGAATACGCCATCCACTATTTCCACGACTTCGTGCTGCCGGCGAAAAAGTTCCGCGAGCCGAGCACGGCCGAGCGCGGCGCGCTGATCGATCTGCGCGATGCCCTGTCGCAACTTGCTCCCGATGCAACGGCCGAGGAAATCCAGAGCATGGTTTACGAGGTTGGCCGGCGGGATCCGTTCTTGGACGAAAAGAAAAAGGCCAAGGACGGCAAGCCCGGTGTGGCGCTCGCTTGGTTCGACATGCTCTATCAGGTGCTGCTCGGCCAGGAGAAGGGCCCGCGCTTCGGCTCGTTCGTCGGCGCCTACGGCATTCAAAATACCATCGACATGATCGACGGTGCGCTGGCCAGGAGCGCGTAGTCATTCCGAGGCGCGCGGCCCGGAATGACAAGCAAGAGCCTACTGGCTCGCCCAAAGAATGCGCGCGATCCAGAGCACGTCGATGGCAGCGAGCGTACGGTCGTCATGCTGGGCATTGAGCGATTTCAGCTCGATCGATTTTGCCGTGCGGCGCTTGAGTTCCTGCACCGTCACCTCGCCGGCCTTGGTGCGCACGACGACGCGGTCGCCGCGGCGAATGGGAGCCGAGGGCGACACCACGATCACATCGCCCGCGCGATACGCCGGCTCCATAGAGGTCCCGGAGATTTCGAGTGCATAGGCATGTTCGTCGTTGACGGCCGGGAAGGCGGTTTCGTCCCAGCCCTCGCCGGCCGGAAAGCCGCCGTCGTCGAAATAGCCGCCGTTGCCGGCTTGGGTGAAGCCTATCAGCGGGACGGCGCCCGCTGCGCCAGCGCCGGTTTTTTCAATCAGCCCGACGAAAACATCAAACGGCGTGCCCGTCGCCGCGAGCGCTTTGGCGATCGACTCGGTTGAAGGCCAGCGCGCGCGGCCGGCCGCAGTAATGCGCTTGGATTTGTTGAACGTCGTGGGATCGAGACCGGCACGCCGTGCCAACCCCGAGGCGGAGAGCCCTGCGCGCTCCGCCAGGCGGTCGATCGCCGACCAGACCTGCGCATGGGTGAGCATCGATGTTGGCTCCGCGCTGACCCAGATGCGAGTGGCATGGCTTCCGGGTTCATGCCATCATAGGAATAGTTACCTGCATGCTCAAGTGCGGCCATTAGCGGGGTCTGGAAGCCTTCGTTCTTGAACGGGCGCTGACGCGCCGATATAGGCTCGCTCCGGTCCAAGGCGCGCAGTGGTGGCGACAATCTATAAGATCTGCGAACGGGAAGACTGGCTGGTCGCCGAAGCCGATGGACAGTTTCACGGTTCGCCGGTCGACCTGCGCGACCGCTTCATCCATTTCTCCACCGCGGCGCAGCTTGCGGAGACCGCAGCCAAGCATTTTGCCGGGCAATCCGCCTTGATGCTGATTGCTGTCGACGCCGACGCGTGCAGCGCTGCGCTCAAGTGGGAGCGTTCGCGCGGTGGCGATTTGTTTCCGCACCTTTACGCTGCGCTACCGTTAAACGCGGTGCGCTGGGCGCGGCCGCTGCCAGACGAGGTCAAAGGTGTGCGGCCGCTGCCGGAGCTTGAACCGTGATCGGCTTGTTCGATTGGCTCGCCCGGCCATTTCTACATGCGCTCGATCCGGAAGACGCTCACCGCCTCGCGATCGGAATGCTGAAATTCGCCCCGCTACCGCGGCCCGCGAGCGACGATAGACGGCTCGCCACACGGGCCTTCGGGATTAACTTCAGTAACCCGATCGGCATCGCGGCTGGCTTCGACAAGCACGCGGAAGTCCCCGACGCACTGTTGCGGCTGGGCTTCGGCTTCGTCGAGGTCGGCACGGTCACGCCGCTGCCGCAGCCCGGTAATCCCCGCCCACGGTTGTTTCGGCTCGATGCCGACCAGGGTGTGATCAACCGCCTCGGTTTTAATTCGGAGGGCGCGGATGCCGTGCTGCAACGGCTTGCCGCGCGCGCCAATGGCGGCGGAATTGTCGGCGTCAATATCGGAGCCAACAAGGATGCGCCAGATCGCATCGTCGACTACGCCCATCTGATCGAGCGCTTTGCACCGGTGGCGAGCTACGTCACCATTAACATTTCCTCGCCCAACACGCCGGGTCTGCGCAATCTGCAGCAAGCCGCGGTGCTCGGCGATTTGTTGGCGCGGGTGGTCGATGCGCGTGAGCGGGTGGCAAAGAGCGCCGGCCCCACTCCGGTGCTGTTGAAGATCGCGCCCGACCTGTCGCTGTCCGATCTTGACGATGTGGTCGCCATTGCCCGTTCGCGTCGGGTCGACGGTATGATCGTCGGCAACACCACGATCGCTCGGCCCGCGAGCTTGGGTAGCGCGGCAACGAATGAGACCGGCGGTCTATCGGGGCGGCCGTTGTTTGCTCTCGCCAATCGCATGTTGGCCGAAACTTATGTGCGGGTGGAAGGCGTTTTCCCGTTGATCGGAGCCGGAGGAATCGATTCGGGAAAAGCTGCGCTCGCCAAGATGCGGGCCGGCGCCACTCTCATCCAAATCTATTCCGGATTGGTTTTCCGCGGTACTGGCCTTGTCACCGAGATAAAGCGCGCCCTCATCGACGCGCTCGAACGCGACCGGCAAGACAGCCTCAAGGACTATGTCGGCGCCGACGCAGCATCCGTCACCGCCGAGCCATGGCCGCCGTGACAAGCAGATTGCCACAGTTGGAAGCCGCCAATAGCATCGAGTGGGTTCACCTGGGCGCTTAGAAAAATCCAAATCCTAGGATGGTGAGTCATGTCCAGCGATAGCGTGGTGGTGGGATTTGTTGGGCTCGGCATTATGGGCGGCCGCATGGCCGCCAACCTGCAAAAGGCGGGCTACAAGCTTGTCGTCCATGACTTGCATCGACAGGCGGCCAGTCATCACCTCAATGCCGGGGCCATGTGGGCGGAGAGTCCGCGCTCGCTCGCTAGCCAATCGGATGTGATCTTTACCTCGCTGCCGGAGCCGCCCGACGTGGAGGGCGTCGCTCTCGGGCCGGACGGTCTCCTCGCCGGCCTGAAGCCCGGCACCGCCTATTTCGATCTGTCGACCAACGCGCCGAGCGTGGTGAAGAAGCTGCACGCCGCATTCGCCGAAAAGGATGGCCACATGCTCGACGCGCCGGTGAGCGGCGGCCCAGCCGGCGCGGCGTCGCGCCGGCTCGCGATCTGGGTGGGCGGCGACGAAAGCGTTTTCAACAAATACAGAGCGGTGCTCGACGCGATTGGCGATGCCGCCACCTATATCGGGCCGATCGGCAGCGCCACCGTGGCTAAGCTCGTGCATAACATGTCGGGCTATGCTTTGGTCTGCGCGCTCGCGGAAACCTTCACGCTCGGCGTGAAGGCGGGCGTGGAGCCGCTGGCACTGTGGCGGGCGGTCCGCAACGGCGCGGTCGGACGGCGGCTCACTTTCGACGCGCTGATCGATCAGTTCCTGCCCGGCAAATACGATCCGCCGGCCTTTGCGCTCAAGCTTGCCCACAAGGACGTTGCGCTCGCCAACGCGCTCGGTCGCGAACTCGGCTTGCCGATGCGGCTCTGTAATCTCACGCTGGCGGAAATGACCGAAGCGCTTGGGCGCGGCTGGGGCGGCCGCGACTCGCGCGCGGTGATGCTTTTGCAGCAAGAGCGCGCCGGCATCGAGATAGCGGTTGACCCCGAAAGGCTGCACGAGGCGCTCGCACCCAAGGCCGACGTGAGATACGCTTGAAGGAGGATGAGATGATCGATTGCTATACATGGACGACGGATAACGGCTACAAGCCGCGCATGATGTTGGAGGAAACCGGGCTTCCGCACCGGATCGTTCCGGTCAATATTCGTGAACGGGCGCAGATGTCGCCGGAATTCATGAAAATCAGCCCCGGCCACAAGATACCGGCTATCGTCGACGATGACGGCCCCGGCGGCGTGCGCGTCACGCTTTGCGAGTCGGGAGCGATCCTGAAATATCTAGGGGAAAAATCCGGAAAGTTTTACCCGACCAACCCGGCGGTCCGGATCAAGGTGGATCAATGGCTGTTCTACGGCTCCGCGACCTTCACCACGCTGTCGCAGCAATTTGGGCATTGGACGATCCGGTCACCGGTGAAGGCGCCGGTCGCGCAACAGCACTACGACGCCAATCTGCGTGACATGCTCGGCATTCTCGACCGGCACTTGGCGCAAAACGAATATTTCGGCGGCGACTATTCGATCGCCGACATGACCATGTACTCGGACGTGCACCTGCACGGCGTCAAAGACATCGGCCTTGCTGAATATCCGAACCTGAAGCGCTGGCACGATGCGATCGAGGCGCGGCCCGCCGTACAACGCGCGTGGGGCCCGTTTCCGTCGTAATGGGTAGGCGCAGCGCAAGGCTCAGGCGGCATTGCCCAAAGTCACTCCGCCGTAGACGGCGGAAAAGTCGAGCTCGGAGGCGGGGCCCGGACGCTTGAACAGAAAACCTTGCACCGAAGTCACGCCGGCCAGGCGCAACAGCCGGTATTGATCCGCGGTTTCGACGCCTTCGGCGGTTGTCGCGATGTCGAGGGTCTGCGCCAGCGTGAGCGTCGCCGATATGATTGCGGCGCATTCGCTGCGCTTGGTCAGATTCTGCGTGAACGTTTTGTCGATCTTGATCCGATCGAACGGGAACATCGCCAGCTGACTGAGCGATGAATATCCCGTGCCGAAATCGTCGAGCACAATCGTAATCCCGA
>JASHRW010000395.1 GCA_030037065.1 Xanthobacteraceae bacterium | reverse complement strand
CAGGCCAAGCGCGTCATGGCGGCGGCGGAGCTGGTGGCGGCGGAGAATACCTGGCAGGTGGCGATCACCATCCTCGACAGCGGCGGCAATCTTGTCATGTTCCACAAGATCGACAACGCGCAGCTTTCTGCCATCACCGTGTCCGAGGGCAAGGCGCGCACGGCACTGGAGTTCAAGCGGCCTAGCAAGGACCTCGATGATGCCATCGCCCGCGGCGGGCCGGGCAACCGTCTGCTCGCGCTGAAAGACATCACGCCGATCGAGGGCGGGCTGCCGATCATGCTCGACGGCAAAATCATCGGCGCCATCGGCGTCTCCGGCGCGATATCGGCGCAGGACACGCAGGTCGCCAAAGCCGGCGTCGACGCGCTGACGAAACAGTAGACGGAGGACGGACGACAGTAGACGGAGGACAGACAAGAAAAGGGCGACATGAATTTCAATCCGTCCTCGGTCGTCCGCCGTCTGACGTCGGTCGTCAGGGAGAGCAGGATGGTGTCGTTCGTCTTCCGCATTGCAGTCGCGCTTCTCGCTGCCACCTCGATTGCGTTTGCCTCTCCCGACCATGCCGCCGAGCCGTTCTACAAGGGCAAGCAGCTCACGCTGCTCATCAACTTCGCCGTCGGCGGCCCGGCCGACGTGGAAGGGCGGCTGTTCGCCAAATATATCGGCCGCCACATTGCCGGCCGTCCGAGCGTGGTGGTGCAGAACATGGAGGGCGCCGGCGGCGTGGTCGGCGCCGAATATCTCGGCGCGGTCGCGCCGAAAGACGGCACCATGGTCGGCTATTTCACCGGCACCGGCTTCACGTACGCGCTCTATCCGCCGCGCTTTAATCCGGACTTCGAAAGCTACGGCTTTGTCGCCATCCAGGGCGGCGCGACGGTCACTTACGTGCGCACCGACGTGCCGCCCGGCCTGAAAACCGCAACCGACATCGTCAAGGCTCAGGGGCTCATCGCCGGCGGGCTGTCGGCCGACAGTTCCAAGGACATCCGCGTGCGGCTCGCCATGGACCTGCTCGGGCTGAAATACAAATATGTGACCGGCTACCGGTCGAGCGCGCCGGCGCGGCTCGCGTTCGAGCGCGGCGAGATCAACGTGTTCGCCGAATCGACTCCAAGCTACCGCAGCATCGTCATTCCCGATCTGATCGACCGCGGCCGCGCCATCCCGCTCTGGTACGACGCCAGCGTTTCTTCGAAGCCGTCGTCGCAGATGGCCGGCCTGTCGATCCTGCCGTTCCCCGCGCTGTACCGGCAGATCAAGGGCGCGCCGCCGTCGGGACCGCTGTGGGACAATTACCGCGCCGTCAATACGATCGACGGCGCCATGCTGCGCATGATTTGTTTCCCGCCCGGTGCGCCGCAGGCTGCGCGCGACGCGCTCGCCGCCGCCGTGGTGGCGCTCAACGGCGACAAGGATTACGCCGCCGAGGCGGTGCGCACCATCGGCTTCGTACCGGAATGGCAAACCGGCCCGAACGTACAGCAAGACGTGCGGTCGGTGCTGTCGATGCCCGCCGCTGTACGCACCTTTCTCAACGCCTATATCAAGGCGGCGAACAAATAGAATTTGCGCGAAGGCATCATGCCGAAAGCCAAGAAACTTAAGAAACCCAAGAAACCAGCACGGCTGCGCGAGGCGAAACCCGCGGCCCGGTCGAAAGAGCAAACCCTGCTGGCGCCGCCGGCCGAGCGAACTCCGCGCGCGCCCGACGACCGCGTCGCCGCCAGCAATCAAACCCTGCACGACCTGTTCGCGCAGCAAACCGCACGCATGCTGGAACGCGCCGATCTCACCGAGGAACAGAAGCAATCGATTCTCATCGGCATGAGCTGCCCGTGCTGCGGCGCCGGCGGCTTTTCGTTCACCGCGAAGCTGAGGCGGTAGACTCTTCACCTCCCCCTGGAGGGGGGAGGTCGATCGTCTTCGCTCGATAAGAGCGAAGACGATCGGGAGGGGGTGAGACACCTGCCGCATCAAGCTCTCCTTCAACGCACCCCACCCCGAACTCACCACACCCCGCATCGCGCATTTCATTCGCACGGCTCCTCTTTTTTCTTTCACCTCTCCCCGGTGGGGAGAGGTCGGCGAGCAGCACGAGCTGCGAGCCGGGTGAGGGGGATCAAACGTAAGGCCGGCTCCCCCCACCTGACTTGCTCGCTACGCTCACAAGCATAGCCGATGCCTTGCATCGGCGTTCTTAGCACTAAGAACGGCGTCCGAAGGACGCCTATGCTCTCCCCACCGGGGAGAGGCGAATAAAAGGCTCTCGTTCTCGCGCTGCGCTTTTTGTTCGCGCCCCGAGCTTTGCGGCAAGCCACTGCAAGCACGAACCCCCAGTGAAGGGGGCGGAGCGCCGATAGGCGCGGACCCACCGCCCACCATAAAGGTGAGAGGGCCGGGTCCCGCACAATACCCGTGCGGACCGCATCCTTACGGATACGGCGAGCGCCTTGCGCTAAGGCGCCCTCGCCTTCCGGCGCTCCGCCGCGGCTCTCGCCAAAGACTTTCGCCTTTGGCTCAGTCCGGTCCCGCGCTTCATGGTCGCGGACAACCGATCCGCGCCCCGGGCAGCCAGCTCCTGGCGGACCTGCGTCGTGGCAGGCCGGGCGAGTTTCCGAACCGCCCGCGCCGGTTTGCGAAACCGTGCGCAGGCACCGCGCTCGCTCCGCTCTCAAGATCGCGTCTAGAAAGCGCCCTTCGGCGAGCGAGCGGCGCTGCTTCTAGTTGTCGCGCGCGCCCGGTTCAAGAAATTTCGCCGATGACGCCGCATCGCTCTGATTCAACATTGGTTTTCGAATCGCGCGGAGTCGCGTCCGCGAGCCCGGCGCCGCTGTCACTCGCCGAATCCTCGAGTCATTTCGCGCTAAGTCACGGCATACTTGCATTTTTCTTTGTTTTTTGATTCGCTGAATTAGCCATCGGCGCGCTGTGTCTCCCCTTGCGGGAGAGGGTGGTCCGAGTAACGCGAAAGCGTGCGAGGACCGGGTGAGGGGTAACAGCGTTACGGTCTGCGCCCCTCACCCGGCAAGTGCCTGCAAGGCAGTTCAAACATTGTGGACAGTCGGTACCGATAACCGTCTAAGATTCACAGTCGCCGACAGAACAATTAAAATTGATAGATGGCAAGGAGGATGACGCAATGATCGAAGCTTCCTGGATCAGCATGAGCGCTCGCGAGCGGGCACTTCTGCTGGATGCACTCACCGCACTGCGGCGCGCCGTAACTAAGAAATCGCGCGAAATCGACGCACTCACAGTCAAGCTTGTGCACCGCGCGCCTTACCCGGAGATCACCGTCGGCGTTCACGGCGGACAAGTACAATGGACGCTGGGCAATCCGTTTCCGATTCGCATTTGCGACTACGATGGCACAAGCAACGAGGATTTGCCGGACATCGACGAGCGCGGCCAGCGCTGCCGCATGTGGTGGGAGCCTGCAAATATCGAGCACTAGGAACCAGTCTCTCCACAATCCGCACTTGCAAACGCCACGCCGATCAATCAAACTAATCCAGGGGGCCGAACCGTTAGGAGCCCAGGGCGGGAATGCCAAAATCGGAAGACCGACTACCACTCGCTCCATTGGTCCAAACGGACGGAGAGAAACACGCGGAGTACAGGCGACGACGCGACCAATCTGTTTATATGAAGGTTCCGCCCGGTGGCGAAGCGCCCTATCTGGCAGAAGGCTGGAAAGTTTCCAAAAAATTGAAGCGGTTCATTCGATTAGCAAAACCGAAAAGCCTTGATCGGCAGTTTGAAGACCAGGTTTGGCGCTTCTTCTATAAAATGGGATATGATGATCTGAACAAGGGTCGTGATTTCACAATCCGATACAAGGCCGCTGATGGGACATTCGGTGAAAAACAAATAGACGTCTTTGCCAGGGACTCCGAAACCGTAATAGTTGGCGAATGCAAGTGCTGTGACGATTACAGAACCCGCCAATTATCGAAGGACATAGCCGAATTCGTGGGTCGTCGGAAGCAATTCGCTGACGCAATCCGTGCGCACTACGGTCGCGACTTTAAGCCAAAGATCTTGTGGTTTTTCTTCACCAATAAGGTGCTCTGGTCTCAATCAGATAAAACCAAGGCAACTGCTGAGAAACTCAAGATAATGACTGAAAGGGAGATCGACTATTTCTCCCAATTGTCCGAGCACCTTGGCAGAGCCACGCGGTATCAATTCCTCGCCGAGTACCTTGGGGGACAAAAGATACCCGAACTCAAGGACGTAAAGGTTCCTGCTATCCGAGGCAAGCTGGGCGGCAAGACTTTTTACTCTTTTGTTTCAACCGCAGAGCAGCTACTGAAAATCTGCTTTGTAAACCACAGAACTCTCGCCGACCCCCTCGCGTTGCCGACCTACCAGCGTTTGGTGAAAAAGGGGCGGTTGAAAGCTATTGGCGAGTTCATAAAGAATGGCGGATTTTTCCCCACGAACATCTTGATCAATTTTGAAGAGAGGCGTCGGTTCGATCAGCGAGCAAAGAACGAACCGGCTAATATACAATTCGGCGACCTCCATCTCCCCGATCGCTATAAATCGGCGTGGATAGTTGATGGACAGCATCGATTGTATGGCTATTCGGTCATCGATCCAAAATTTTCGAAGCAAAATTTAGCCGTAATCGCCTTCGAGGAACTCAAGCGCGAGGATGAGGCCAACTTGTTCGTGACCATAAATCACGAGCAGAAGACCGTTCCACGGACACTTCTTGATGAATTGGATGCTGACCTCAAATGGGGTTCTGCAGTGCCTTCCGAGCGACTTGCCTCAGTGGCGGCGCGGATTGTGCAGTCACTTACCGAAACTGTCGGAGGCCCGCTGTTTCGTCGGGTAGTAGCGCAAGGCATGCAGAGCGATGATGCCATGTGCTTGACAATGCCTGAGGTAAAGGGAGGCGTCGTTCGCTCCCACCTCGTCGGATCACTCGCTCAAAAGAGAAGAATGCTAATCAGCGGCCCCTTATCGGCGGACACGGATGAACGCACCGTAAAGAGGGCGACTGAAGTGATTAGCCAGTTTCTCGACCGCATTCGATCAGCAAATCCCTCTCGATGGGACTCGGGCCGAAAAGGCGGCTTGTGCGTGAATGTCGGTATCCGCGCTCTTTTGCTGTTGATGAATGCCCTTATAAAGCATGCTGAGGCTCGCCAACGAAATTTCGATCCCAACAACGCCACTCCGCGCGAGATAGTAGACGAAGCAGCCTCCTTAGCAACGCCGTTGATTGAACATTTTCGGACGATATCGCACTCCGAATTCCTTGAACGTTTCAGCGAAAAATATGGATCGGGCGGTCCTCCTGAGTATTTTTTTGAGATGTCTCAGGTAATTTGGCACGCGGACAAAACCTTCACTCCTGACGGTCTCTTGCAGTATGTGGAATCGAAGGATGAGCGGCGCATCAAAGAAGCCGAAGGTACCATAAGGTTCATCGAAAATCGCGTTACCGAGATCGTCGTTAGCTATTTCAAGAAGATACACGGAGCTAATTATTGGAATTATGTAGGAACAAAAGAAATGAGGGTGAAGGCGTATGAACGCCAGCAAGAGGACCCTCCTGAGAAGCAGCTAGACTTAGACGCCTACCTCGATTTTATCGATAAAAAGAAAATCATCGAAAAAGCGGAGAACTGGCCGGTCTTCAAATCGTATTTTGACATCCCACTGCGCAACGAGAAGGGCTATGCAAAAAATTTAAAATGGATGGATCGACTTAATGAACTCCGACGAGTAGTAGCTCATCCTCACAAACGCGCTTTTCGGTCTGATGACCTGGAATTTCTTGAATGGATCAAGCGCACCTTCGAGGAAAAGCTACTTAAAGCGACAGCACAGCAGCCTTCGCTAGTGGCATGACCAAACCGTGGGTTAGCGCTATGTAGTTTCTTAACCGGCGATTAACCGTAACCTGTGAGGCTGATTATTTCTCAAGCTACCCGAGAAACGTATGGGATCAGCGAGTGACGATCTGCTGCATTTTGCGCACGGACGGACTTTTTCTGCCATTCTTGCGGACCCACCGTGGCAGTTCAAGAATCGATCTGGGAAGATTGCCCCCGAGCATCGTCGGCTTACAAGATACGCGACGATGGACTTTCAACAAATCGTCAATCTACCAATCTGTAAGATTTCCAAGGAGACAGCACATCTCTACCTTTGGAGTCCAAATGCGTTGTTACCTGAGGCGCTCGCTGTAATGAAGGCATGGGGTTTTACCTACAAATCGAATATCGTATGGCATAAAATACGCAAGGATGGTGGGCCGGACGGCCGTGGGGTCGGATTCTATTTCCGCAACGTGACCGAACTTATTCTGTTTGGCGTCAAAGGCGCCAACGCTCGTACGCTTGCGCCCGGCCGACGCCAAGTCAATTTTCTGGGCACTCGCAAGCGTGAACATTCGCGGAAGCCGGACGAACAATACGCAATAATCGAAGCTTGCAGTCCCGGTCCCTACCTCGAGCTATTTGCGCGCGGGACGCGGCGAGGTTGGTTGAGTTGGGGTAACCAAGCGGACCGCAACTACGAGCCTACGTGGAACACGTACGCATATAACTCTCTCATTGCAGCAGAATAGAGCATCCGCTGGAACCAGGCGCCGGAACCTTAGATTGCTCCCCTACTCCGCCGCCTGC
>JASHRW010000394.1 GCA_030037065.1 Xanthobacteraceae bacterium | reverse complement strand
ACGTCTGTCGGCGTTCTGCTTCCTTTTATTGCCGGAAGCGAGTTCGAAAAGAGTTTGTAGGTCGCGTTATTTGTTCCCTTCCCCACAAGGGGGAAGGAACGGAGACTCGCCGTACCCGATCGTGATCCTTCCGGTCCTCCACTGCCGGATTGATCTGACGAAGATCGGGGTGACGGCGAGGGTTGTTTGAAATCGTTGGCTCAAAGCTCGGGGGTGCGAATCAAAAAATCGCGCCGCGAGAACGAGATTTTATATCCTCACCCTCCCCTGGAGGGGGAGGGTCGCGAGCGCAGCGAGCGGGGTGGGGTGAGCTGAGATGAAGAGAGCTATGAGATGCGGCGCGCAAACTCACCCCCTCCCGATCGCGCTTCGCGCAATCGACCCCCCCCCTCCAGGGGAGGTGAATTCAAGTGGCCCTTGCTGCATTCGGGTGGGGGAGGGGAAAAGCGCTCCCGCCGTTGCGCCCGGCGGGCATTTTGTGCAATGTCCGCGCCGATTTGCGGAGGTTTGGCGACCTTCGCTGCGCGCGAGCTTGATCGTGCGCGGGACGCCTTCCACCTTCCTTCCGGGCCGGCTTCAAGAGTTCCGGCCCCATCAGCAACCGGGGTCTTCATCTATGGAAACTTTGTGGCTCATCGTCGCGGCCGGCGGCCTCGCCATCGTTTACGCCATCTGGGCCACCTTTTCGGTGATGCAGGCCGATTCCGGCAGCGACCGAATGCAGGAAATTTCCGCCGCCGTGCGGGTGGGCGCGCAGGCCTACCTCAAGCGGCAATATGCGACGATCGGCGCTGTCGGCATCGTGATTTTCCTGATCGTCGGCTATTTCCTCGGCTGGCTGGTCGGCATTGGCTTTGCGGTCGGCGCTATTCTCTCGGGCTCGGCCGGCTTCATCGGCATGAACGTCTCGGTGCGCGCCAATGTGCGCACGGCGCAAGCCGCGATCGGCTCGCTCGCCGGCGGGCTTGAACTCGCGTTCCGCTCCGGTGCCATCACCGGGCTCCTGGTGGCCGGGCTGGCGCTCCTTGGCGTGACCATCTACTTCACCGTGCTGACCCACGGGCTCGGCCTTGCGCCCAACGACCGCACCGTGGTCGATTCGATGGTGGCGCTTGGCTTCGGCGCGTCGCTGATTTCGATCTTCGCCCGCTTGGGCGGCGGCATTTTCACCAAGGGCGCCGATGTCGGCGGCGATCTGGTCGGCAAGGTCGAGGCCGGCATTCCGGAAGACGATCCACGCAACCCCGCCACCATCGCCGACAACGTCGGCGACAATGTCGGCGATTGCGCCGGCATGGCGGCCGACCTGTTCGAAACCTACGCGGTGACGACGGTGGCGACGATGGTGCTGGCGGCCTTGTTCTTCGGCAGCGTCAACGCCGACATGGTGATGCGGATGATGACCTTTCCGCTCGCCATCGGCGGGGTTTGCATCGTCGCCTCGATCATCGGCACGTTCTTCGTCAAGCTCGGCGCCAATCAGTCGATCATGGGCGCGCTCTATAAAGGCATGCTGGCGACCGCGATCCTCTCGCTCATCGGCATCGCGGCCGTGGTTTATTTCCTGATCGGTTTCGGCAAGCTGCCCGGCGTCGATTATTCCGGCGCCGAGTTGTTCTATTGCGGCATCACCGGCTTGGTGGTGACCGGGCTCATCATCTGGATCACCGAATACTATACCGGCACGAATTACCGCCCGGTGCGCTCGATCGCGATCGCCTCGGTGACCGGGCACGGCACCAACGTCATCCAGGGGCTTGCCGTCTCGCTCGAGGCAACGGCATTGCCGGCACTGGTCATCATCGCCGGCATCCTGGTGAGCTATAACCTTGCCGGCCTGTTCGGCATCGCCATTGCGGTGACGACAATGCTGGCGCTCGCCGGCATCGTGGTCGCGCTCGATGCCTTCGGTCCGGTCACCGACAATGCCGGCGGTATTGCCGAGATGGCGGGGCTGCCCAAGGAGGTGCGCAAGTCGACCGACGCGCTCGACGCCGTCGGCAATACCACCAAGGCGGTGACCAAGGGTTACGCGATCGGCTCAGCCGGCTTGGGCGCACTGGTGCTGTTCGCGGCGTACAATCAGGATCTCAACTACTTCATCGCCAACGGGGCTGCGCATCCGTACTTCCAGGGGATCTCGCTCAATTTCTCCCTGAGCAATCCGTATGTCGTCGTCGGCCTATTGTTTGGCGGGCTCTTGCCATACCTGTTCGGCGCCATGGGCATGACGGCGGTCGGCCGCGCCGCTTCCTCGATCGTCGAGGAGGTGCGGCGTCAGTTCCGCGAGCGGCCGGGCATCATGAAGGGCACTGACAAGCCCGATTACGGCCGCGCCGTCGACATGCTGACGCGAGCGGCGATCAAGGAAATGATCGTGCCGTCGCTGCTGCCGGTGCTGTCGCCGATCGTGGTGTATTTCGTGATCTATTTCATCGCCGGCGGCGGCGCGCCGGGAAAATCCGCGGCCTTCTCCGCGGTCGGCGCCATGCTGCTCGGCGTCATCGTCACCGGTCTCTTCGTTGCCATCTCGATGACCTCAGGCGGCGGCGCCTGGGACAACGCCAAGAAATATATTGAGGACGGCCATTACGGCGGCAAAGGCTCCGACGCCCACAAGGCGGCGGTGACCGGCGACACTGTCGGCGATCCCTACAAGGACACCGCGGGGCCGGCGGTCAATCCGATGATCAAGATCACCAATATCGTGGCGCTATTGCTGCTCGCGGTCTTGGCGCATTAGGCGGAGGACAGAGGACGGACGACAGAAGATGTCAGAGGCCGATTCTGTCCTCTGTCGTCCGTCTTCTGTCGTCCGATTCCTACGTCGTCTTGTCGAGGATGATGCGGAACAGGCCGTTGAGCAGGCTCATGTCGGCGCCGCCGGTCGGCGTCGTGCGGCTGATGAAGTCGAAAATGTGGCCGTCTTTAAGTCCATATTCGGCGATCCGCTTGACCTTTCTATTCCTATCGAAATAGACCGCAATCACCCGCTGATCGACGACCTTGGTCTGCATGAACGAAAGCGGACGCTCGGCGCGCTGCGAAATATAATAAAAGGCCTCGCCGCTCACGGTCGCGACCGTCGATGGTGTGCCGAGCACGATCAGCACCTGTTCCTGGGAGGAACCGAGCGGGATTTGCTGGAGCGCGCCGTCAGGCAGGACGTAGCCGCGCTGGAAGGTTTCGCCGAAGCAACCGCCCGGCATAAGACCGAGCGCGAGGATCACCAGGCAAGCCGCGGTGGTTCGCCGCACACTGCCTTGAGCGAAAGTACTGTTGCTACGCAACTTGGCCGTCCCCCACATGCCCGCTCTACCTTGCGTCCCGCCGCCTCGTGCCGTACCCCGCATACGCTCGGCCTACGCTTCCCCGCAAGCGGAGATTGGGTTGGCTTCATTCCACCGCCGGCGACGCGATGCGGCGAAACGGACTATCCCCATGATCCTGCGGCCGTTTCGGCGCAACGCCGAGAAACGCAGCATTGCTTCGCTCTATGGCACGATCGTGGCGCAGGCGCGCTTGGCCGCGTTTTACGCCGATTACGGGGTGCCCGATACCGTGCAAGGCCGCTTTGACTTGATTGTGCTGCATCTCGTGCTGCTCCTTCGGCGCTTGGCGCGCGAGGAGGCGTCCGGGCGCGCAGCCGGCGGGCGTGAGCTTGGGCAGCGGCTTTTCGATGCGTTTTGTCGCGACCTCGACGGCAACCTGCGCGAAATGGGTACCGGCGACCTAGCGGTTCCCAAGCACATGCGCCGATTCGCCGAGGCTTTTTATGGCCGGCAAGCAGCCTATGTGGCCGCATTGGATGCCGCGGATGACCGGGACTTTGAGAATGCGCTGACACGCAATATCTTCCCAGGCGAGGGCATCGATAGCGGAGCGGCTCGGCTGGCGCGTTATGCGCACGCGGCCGTCCGTGAACTCGATGCGCAGGAGGCCAACGCCCTTATTCGTGGCGAGGTCACCTTTCCCAATCCCGAGGCCTTCGCTGATGCGCGAGCATAAATCGGAACGGTCGATAACTCCGTGGCGTGTGCCGGTCACGGCGGAGGACATTGCCGAGGACGGCCAGCACTTCGCGCTGATTGCCGACTCGGACGTACGCGCCGCCATCGCCAGCATGGCCGGATTGCGCGATTTGCCCCGCCTGCAAGCCGATTTCGAGGTCACGCGGCAAGGTCTTGGGGGGCTTCGCGTCGTCGGGCGGGTTTCGGCGGCCGTGGGCCAAAACTGCGTCGTTACGCTTGAGCCGCTCGTCAATGAAGTCGAAGAGGATGTCGACCTCCTGTTCGTGCCACAATCAGCCGAAAGGGCCGGCGGTGC
The DNA here is from genome assembly GCA_030037065.1 of Xanthobacteraceae bacterium. Lineage (GTDB taxonomy): Bacteria > Pseudomonadota > Alphaproteobacteria > Rhizobiales > Xanthobacteraceae > BOG-931. The sequence continues at coordinate 1,601 of JASHRW010000394.1, read as the reverse complement.
CGAAGAAACCGACAGCGTCCCGGAAGCAAAATGGGACGATCCCGAGCCGCTGATCGGCGGCATTGTCGATCTCGGCGCTTTGGCCACCGAGTTTCTCATCCTCGGCATCGATCCGTATCCGCGCAAGCCCGGCGCGGTGTTCGAAGCTCCACGCGATAGTCAGAGCGACGGAGGTCCGTTTGTGGCGCTCGCCGGCTGGGCAAAGGGACGGGATGACCATTGATCGCAGTTGTGTCGGGGCGCCGAACCGCTATTGTCGCGTCCGCTTCCGGCACCCCGTCTCCCGGACCTAGGACCGCAAGGTTCATTCATTCGATGTCAGATAAGGTCCGCATTGCGCTCGATGCGATGGGGGGCGACCACGGCCCCGCCGTGGTCGTTGCCGGCGCCGAGCTGGCGTTGCGGAGCCATCCGGACAGCGAGTTCCTCTTCTACGGCAATGCTGCACAGGTGGCGCCGCTGCTCGACGCTCGCCCGCAGCTTAAGGCCGCCGCGCAACTCATCCACACCGAGGTCGCGGTCCGGATGGATGCTAAGCCCAGTCAGGCGCTCCGCTATGGCCGTTGGAAATCTTCGATGTGGCTCGCCATCGAGGCGGTGAAGAAGGGCGAAGCCAATGTCGCCGTATCGGGGGGCAACACCGGCGCGCTGATGGCGATGGCGAAATTTGAACTCAAAACCTTGCCGGGTATCGAGCGGCCCGCGATTGCGGCGCTTTGGCCGACCGTGCGCGGCGAATCGATCGTACTCGATCTCGGCGCTTCGATCGGCGCCGACGCCGAGCACCTCGTCGATCTGGCGGTCATGGGTGCGGCGATGGCGCGCATTCTGTTCGGCCTGGAGCGCCCCACTGTGGGCTTGCTCAACATCGGGGTCGAAGAGGTGAAGGGTCTCGAGCCGGTGCGCGAAGCCAGCCGTATCCTGCGCGAAGAGAAATTGCCCGACCTGGAGTATCAAGGCTTCGTTGAAGGCGACGACATCGGTCGGGGTAGGGTCGACGTGGTCGTCACCGAGGGTTTCGCCGGCAACATCGCGCTGAAGGCGGCTGAGGGAACGGCACGGCAAATGGGCGAATACATAAGAAGCGCCATGAGCCGGTCGCTGAGCGCCCGTATCGGCTACTTATTTGCACGATCCGCATTCCGCGAGCTTAAGGAGCGCATCGACCCACGCCGGTCGAATGGCGGCATTTTTCTTGGACTCAACGGTATCGTCATCAAGAGCCACGGCGGCATCGATGCCGAAGGTTTTGCCGCAGCCATCAAGCTCGGCCACGGCGTGGTGCGTGAGGAGCTGTTGAGCAAGATCACTTCCGCGATCGGTAGTCACCATGAGTACCAGCACCGGGCGGTCGGCGGAGCGGCCTCGTGACCGTACGCCGCTCGGTCATGCTCGGTTGCGGCGGCTACCTGCCGAGCCAGGTTCTGACCAATGACGATTTGGCGCACAAGGTCGACACATCGGACGAGTGGATCGTGCAGCGGACCGGCATCCACGAACGCCGGATCGCGGCGCCCGGCGAATTGACATCGCAAATGGCGACGCAGGCAGCGCGCTCCGCGCTTGCGCATGCGCGGGTCGAGGCCGAATCCATCGATCTC
>JASHRW010000393.1 GCA_030037065.1 Xanthobacteraceae bacterium | reverse complement strand
ATGCCACGCCACCAACATCATCGCGACCACGATGCCGGCGGTTCACAGCGCCAACTGCGCGTCGGCGAATTGATCCGCCACGAACTCGCCGACATGCTGTCGCGCGGCGACGTTCATGACCCGGTCGTGGAGACGCACATGATCACCGTGCCCGAGGTGCGCATGAGCCCCGATCTGCGGCTCGCCACGATTTACATCATGCCGCTTGGCGGCCGCGACGCGAAGGACGTGCTCGCGGCACTCGACCGGAACAAAAAATATGTCCGCGGCGAGGTCGCGCGCCGCGTTAACCTGAAATTCGCACCTGAAGTTCGCTTCCGCATCGACGAGCGATTCGACGAAGCCGAACGGATCGAGAAGCTTTTGCGAACGCCTGCAGTCCAGCGCGATTTGGGAGGCGAGACCGACGAGTGATGATCGGGCGAGAACACCGCGCCGGGAGCAATGAGCTCTCTCCCCTTGAGGGGGAGGTCGTTCAGCATAAACAACAAGTTTGCGCTGAACGAGAGGGGGATCTTTCTGTCGCTCCCTCACATTCCTTTACCCCTTTCCCCGACCTTCCCCCTCAAGGGGAGAGGGAACACGCTGAACAAGCGGCCCGGGGTGTCTCCGAGCAACCAAAAGCAAAGAAGAAAAAGCGCGACGTGCACGGCTGGCTCGTGCTCGACAAGCCGGTCGGCATGACCTCCACCCATGCCGTGGCGGTCATCAAGCGACTGTTTTCCGCCAAACGCGTCGGTCACGCCGGCACGCTCGATCCGCTGGCGTCGGGCTCACTCCCGATCGCGCTTGGCGAAGCGACCAAGACCGTGCCCTTCGTGGTCGATGGCCGCAAAACTTATCTGTTTACCATTCGCTGGGGCGAGGAGCGCGACACCGACGACGCCGAGGGTGCGGTCACGGCGACGAGCGCGCTGCGTCCCGATGCGGCGACGATCCGCGCGCTCCTGCCCCGCTTTACCGGTGCGATCGAGCAGGTGCCGCCGCGTTTCTCGGCGGTCAAGATTGGCGGCGAGCGGGCCTACGATCTCGCCCGCGATGGCGAAACGGTCGAGTTAAAGCCGCGGACAGTCGATATCCATCGGCTCGAACTCGTCAAGATGCCCGATGCCGATCACGCCGTGCTCGCCTGCGAATGCGGCAAAGGCACCTATGTGCGCTCGCTGGCCCGGGACCTCGGCCGTGCGCTGGGTGCGCTCGGCCATGTGGCGACGCTTCGCCGCGGGCGGGTCGGGCCGTTCGGCGAGGAGGAGATGATTTCGCTGGAACGGATCGAGGGTTTATGCCATAGAGCGACGGCCGGCGAGCAAGGTCAAACCCTCGCCGACGTAATCCTGCCGATCGAGACCGCGCTGGACGACATCCCGGCGTTGGCCGTGAGCCCGGCAGATGCGGCAAGGCTCAGACGCGGCCAAGCCGTTTTGTTGCGCGGACGGGACGCGTCCATCTTCCGCGGCATGGTTCAAGTCGCGTGCGCTGGCGAAATCGTGGCCATCGCCGAAGTGGATCATGGCGAGATCGTCCCGAGACGCGTGTTTAATTTGACCGGCATCGTTGGTCGAGCCGGCAGAAAGGTTAGATGACGATGTCGATCACGACCGCGCGTAAGGCGGAAGTTATTAAAACCTATGCTCTCAAGTCCGGCGACACCGGTTCGCCCGAAGTCCAGGTCGCGTTGCTGTCCGAGCGGATCAACAACCTGACCGATCACTTTAAGACTCACATCAAGGACAACCACTCGCGGCGCGGGCTGCTTAAGCTCGTGTCGCAGCGGCGTCAGATTCTCGACTATCTGCATCGCACCAATGAGTCGCGATACAAGGAGTTGATTGAACGGCTGGGTATCCGCCGTTGACATGTTCGCGCGCGGGAAAACCCGCGCGTTTCGGTGGCGGAATGCAAGATGCGTCCGCCATTTGTACGGCAGCTATGACTGCCTATTAGAGCGACGGGCCAGTGCCCTCGCGCATCACCGGAAGGCCCGATGGCCATGGCAGGATCGCTGGACGCTGTTTGGATTCGCAAGGTTGTTGCGAATAGCAGCTTCTCGCCGTCTTGCTCATGGCTTTCGCGCTTATCCGAAAACCATGAGAGAAAATCGCTATGTTCGCTATACATAAAGTTCAACTTGACTGGGGTGGCAGACCGCTCACGCTAGAGACTGGGAAAGTCGCGCGTCAGGCCGACGGCGCAGTCGTTGCCACCTACGGCGATACCACCGTGCTCGCCGCCGTCGTGGCGGCCAAGCAGCCGAAGGAAGGAGTCGATTTCCTTCCACTCACCGTCAACTACACCGAGAAATATTATGCGGCCGGCCGAATCCCCGGCGGTTACTTCAAGCGCGAGCGCGGCCCGACCGAAAAGGACACGCTGACTTCGCGCCTGATCGACCGCCCAATCCGCCCGTTGTTCGCGGAGGGCTGGCGCTGCGACACGCAAGTTACCGTGACCGTGCTCTCGCACGATCAAGAGAACGATCCCGACATTGTCGCCATGGTCGCGGCGTCCGCGGCGCTGACGCTGTCGGGCGCGCCATTCATGGGTCCGATCGGAGCGGCCCGCGTTGGTTTCAGCAACGGCGAATACGTCCTCAACCCGACCATCGACGAGATGAAGGAGAGCAATCTCGATCTCGTTGTCGCCGGCACACAGGACGCCGTGATGATGGTGGAATCGGAAGCCAAGGAGCTGTCCGAAGAGATCATGCTCGGCGCCGTGATGTTCGGCCACCGGCATTTCCAGCCGCTGATTCAGGCCATCATCCAGCTTGCTGAAAAGGCGGCCAAGGAACCGCGTGAACTCGCCGTTCCCGACAACAAGGCGCTGGAGAAAGAGATTCTCGGCCTGGCCGAGAAGGACCTGCGCACGGCCTACGCGATCGTGAAGAAGCAGGACCGCCAGAACGCCGTCGCCGCGGTGAAGGACAGGGTGATGGGGCACTTCTTCCCGGAAGGCGCCGAGCCGAAATACGACAAGCTTCAGGTCGCCGGCGTCTTCAAGGAGCTTGAAGCCAAAATCGTGCGCTGGAACATCCTCGACACCGGCCAGCGCATCGATGGCCGCGACGTCAAGACCGTCCGCCAGATCGTAGCGGAAGTCGGCGTGCTGCCGCGCACTCATGGCTCGGCGCTGTTCACCCGCGGCGAGACCCAAGCTTTGGTCGTCGCCACGCTCGGCACCGCCGAAGACGAGCAATTCATCGACGCGCTGCAGGGGACGTATAAGGAAACCTTTCTGTTGCACTACAACTTCCCGCCCTATTCGGTGGGCGAAACCGGCCGCATGGGCGCGCCCGGACGCCGCGAGATCGGCCACGGCAAGCTCGCCTGGCGCGCGATCCATCCGATGCTGCCGTCGAAAGACGAGTTCCCCTACACCATCCGCATCGTCTCCGAGATCACCGAGTCGAACGGTTCGTCATCGATGGCGACGGTGTGCGGCTCTTCGCTGGCGTTGATGGATGCCGGCGTGCCGCTTAAGCGGCCGACGGCCGGCATCGCCATGGGCCTCATCCTTGAAGACAATCGCTACGCCGTGCTGTCCGACATTCTCGGCGACGAGGATCATCTCGGCGACATGGACTTCAAGGTGGCCGGCACCGAAAACGGCGTCACATCCCTGCAAATGGATATCAAGATCGCCGGCATCACCGAAGAGATCATGAAAGTTGCGCTGGCCCAGGCCAAGGACGGCCGCATGCATATCCTCGGCGAAATGGCCAAAGCCCTGACCAGCGCGCGCGCTGAACTCGGCGAATACGCGCCGCGAATCGAGTCGTTCAAGATTCCCGTGGACAAGATCCGTGAGGTGATCGGCTCGGGCGGCAAGGTCATCCGCGAAATCGTCGAGAAGACCGGCGCAAAGATCAACATCGAGGACGACGGCTCGGTGAAGGTTGCCTCCGCCAATGGCGAACAGATCAAGGCGGCAATCAACTGGATCAAGTCGATCGCCTCCGAGCCGGAGGTCGGCCACATCTATGAGGGCACCGTCGTCAAGGTGATGGACTTCGGCGCCTTCGTGAACTTCTTCGGCGCCAAGGACGGCCTCGTGCACATCAGCCAGCTCGCGCCCCGCCGCGTGCAAAAGACCTCCGATGTCGTCAAGGAAGGTGACAAGGTGAAGGTCAAGCTGCTCGGCTTCGATGAGCGCGGCAAGGTGCGGCTGTCGATGAAGGTCGTCGATCAGCAGACCGGCGAAGACCTCGAAGCCAAACAGAAAGCGGAAGGCGCCGAGGCGCGCGAAGCGGCGGGCGCCGCGGAGTAGCAACGAACGGGCGGCGCGGCGATAGCGCCGCCCGATTCGTTCCAGACGAGAGCATCGTTCCGAAGGCTCGCCCCGAGCTTGGTCTGGGGTGCGCTACGGCCTCGGTCGCAGCGTTTCGATTGCCTGCCGCGCCGCCGGATCGAGACCAGCGCCACCGGCGTCGAGATGGGCGATGATCGTGCGGCGCATGCGCGGATCCCAGTACTTGATAATGTGCTCGGCAATCTTGGCGGACGCCGTGTCTACGTCCTGCGATTTGAAGAACGTGCCGATCTGGTTGGCCATGTAGACCAGCTTGTCGCTGGTGCTGTGCGAAGATGCTTCAGACGAGGACACTGGGGACGACCTCTTGGGCGGCGTGTTGCTCTTGAATGCGCTGCGGATTGGTGAAGATTTCGAAGCCGTCATTGCGTGCAACCGCGACCAGCGTGATGCCGGAAGCCTCGGCCGTGCGAACGGCCAGCGCCGTCGGCGCCGATACGGCGACGAGAACCGGAATACCGACTACCGCCGCCTTTTGAACAAGCTCGACCGACAGCCGGCTGGTGAGAATGCACGCGCCGCCGCGGCCGGAGACG
>JASHRW010000001.1 GCA_030037065.1 Xanthobacteraceae bacterium | reverse complement strand
GGCTGCGCAGATAGCAGATTTCCAGATGCCAGCCGTCGAGCGCGCCGTCTTCGATCTCGGCGCGCGTGTAATAAGGCACGATGAAACGTCGGCCGACGCGCCGGCCCACCTTGACGCCCTTCGAAGGAAATGCACCGCCGAGCTTACGCCAACCCGAAGCCACGAGGTTGGGCGGGCGCCGGTAGAGCGGAGCGTGGAACTCGGCAGTTGGCACGCGTGAGCCGTCGATGATCGGCTCGTAATAGCCGGTCAGGAATCCGTCGCTCGTGCCGAGTTGGGAAATCTGCACCGGCCGGAAATTTTCCTCGAAAAATTTTCGCGCGCCATTGTCATCGAGCGGCACGGCGGCTTGTGCCCGCTCGCAGGTCTCTCTCAGCGCTTCTCTCAACTCTTCGCTGACTTGCGTCACTTCGGCGGAAAGTCGCCATTTGCCGGTGAGTGCGCGGCAAGAATCCAAAAAGGTTGCAAACGCCGCGGCATGATCGTCGGCGGCCCAGCCGTCAAGCTCGGCCCAGGCGACCGGCTGGTACTGCGTGTCGAGAAATTGCAATGGCCCGGCGGATTCGCACCGCACCGCATTGGTCGTGCCGAAGACACCGATGAGCAAGGCGCAAGCGCAAGCCAGCCGAGCATGCGCTGTCATCGGCGTTATTGTCCGGCTTCGGTGGCGATCACTTTCCAATTGGGATCGCGCGAGGAAACATCGCGCGCGAAGGTCCACACGTCGGTAACGTCGGTGACTTTCTCGGCGTTGCCGTCAATCACGGCTCCCGACCGGTCGCGCGTGACCGAAACCAGCTTGGAGACGAAGTGGACCGTGATCTGCGCGGTGCGCCCGCGCAGTTCGGCGGCGCTGATCGTGGATGAATCGATAGAGACGAACTTGGTCTCGACCGTCTCGCCGCGCGACTCGCGTTGGCCGATGTGGGCATCGAACCCGTCAAAGACCTCGCGCGACAGCAAACCGCGGAGCTGCCGGCGATCGCCTGAGGCAAAGGCGGTCACCACCATTTCATATGCTGTGCGCGCACCGGTGATAAAATGCTTGGCATCGAAGTCCGAGTCGGCGCCAACGATTGCATCAAGTCCGGCGGCGACGGCAGAGCCGCTCTCGGCGATGCCCTTCCAGCGTTCTGCCGGCGATTGCGCGACCTCCGCCGGCCGCGACGCCGCTTCGGCCGGACGCGCCGGCAGCGTCACTACCTTGTCGCCTGCCGGACTGCGCACAACGTCGCGCGCCGAATACGGATCGTAAGGCGGCCGCTCACGGCCGGTGCGCCGGCCCAGAACGCTGCGCAGCCGCAGAAATATGAATACTGCGAGCGCCAGAAAGATGATGGTGTAGATGTTATCCTCGAACACGTCTCACGATCTTTCGGCGTTGCACCTGGCGCAGCGCGGCTTGCAGTTGGAGCGAGAAAAGCCGCAAGAGGAACCCGGTTCCCCAAATATGTAAGCACGCGCGGGGAAGCCTCCAGGGGGCATCGGTAGCACCATGACCCTCACCGGCAAGTTTAAACGATTGCGGCCATAAGGCCAATATTGCCGGGATGGCGCGCTGATGATTGTGATCGAATTCGACAGAACCGGTCGGCGCTTGGCGAAACAGCCGGCGCCCAGGCGTTCTGCAGGGCATCGGGCGGCAGCCGGCACCACGCACCGTCCCTCGGTACGGAACGCGCGCCGGCGCCATTGTTTGCCGCCCCCGCAATGTGTTAGCCAAGCCGCCACGCCCGCAGGCGCGGGTCGGAGGCGAGCATGTCGATAACAAACGGTGGCCCCCAGCCTCAGATGGTGATGCCCCAGATTGGCGTCCTCGCCCAGTATGTGAAGGACCTGTCGTTCGAAAATCCGAATGCGCCGCGCTCGCTGGCCCCAAGCACCCAGCAGCCGGCGATCAATATTCAAGTCAATGTCGACGCCGCGCCGCTGAGCGAGACCGATTTCGAAGTGACACTTCGAATCGAGGGCAAGGCCGAGTCGCAGGGGCTGATCCTGTTCGCGTTCGAACTGATTTTCGCCGGAGTTTTTCGCATTCAAAACGCGCCGGCCGACTCGCTCCAGCCGCTCATCTTGATCGAATGTCCAAGACTATTGTTTCCCTTCGCCCGCGAAATCGTCGCCACGGCGACCCGCAATGGCGGTTTCGCTCCGCTCTTGCTCAATCCGATCGATTTCGTTGCGCTCTATCGGCAGCGCATGTCTGCCGCGCAGCCCGCGCCGCAGCCGCTCAATCCGAGCTGATGTAATCGAGCCAAATCGCGCCGGCGCCGAGCGTGGCAACGAAAGCGCGGTGCGCGGCGCGTTCCTCTACCGACACGCGCGGTACAAGCGGCAGCGGCCGCTGGCGCACGACAATCGCCGCGCCAGACAACTCAACGGGTGCCGTCGATTGCGAAAGAACGAGCTGCGCCTGGCGGGCGCCGATCAGTTCGACGTAGACCTCGGCCAACAATTCGGCATCGAGCAGCGCCCCGTGCTTGGTGCGACGGGAATTATCGATGGCATACCGGACGCACAGATCGTCGAGCCGGTTTGCGCCGCCGGGATGCTTGCGGCGCGCCAGCAGCAAGGTATCGATCATCCGCTCGCGGTTTACCGGCGCGCGACCGGCGCGCTCCAATTCGGCATTGAGAAAACCGAAATCGAACGTCGCATTGTGCGCCACGAGTTGCGCTTCGCCGAGAAAGCCGACGAGCTCCTCGGCTTTTTCGGCGAAACGCGGTTTGTCCTTCAGGAACTCCACTGACAGGCCGTGAATCTGGAAAGCCTGCTCCGGCATGTCGCGTTCCGGATTGAAGTAGCAGTGGAAGGTCCGCCCGGTCGGAAAACGATTGAACAGCTCGATGCAGCCGATCTCGACCAGTCGGTCGCCCTGCACGGGGTCGAGCCCGGTAGTCTCAGTGTCGAAGACGATCTCGCGCATTAGAGGTTCGTAGCAGGTTGCAGATCCGACCGGCGCGCCTGGCGAATCAGCGGCGGCGTTGCGGCATTGTACCCACGGCGCGCAAAATGTCGCGCACTTGGCTGCGGGCATAATCGAAACTTCCCGAACTATCCAAAACAAAATCCGCTCGCCTGCGCTTTTCCGCATCGGGCAACTGCTTGGCGAGAAGGGAGGCAAACTTCTCTTCGTCCATGCCGGGCCGTTCCAAAGCCCGCCGGTGCTGAACTTCGGCCGGCGCGGAAACCACGACGATGGCATCACAGCGGCAGTCCAGGCCCGCCTCGAAGAGCAATGGCACATCGAGCACCACCACGGCCGCGCCGCTTTTCTGCGCCTCCGCCAAGAATCGCTCGGTGGAGACGGCAACGAGCGGATGGACGATCGCTTCGAGACGGGCAAGCGCCGCCTTGTCCCGAAGCACGATGGCGGCAAGCTTGCCGCGGTCCACCTTGCCGCCCGCGGTCGAGCCGGGAAAGGCGCGCTCGATGGCCGGCACAGCTTCGCCCTCGTAAAGCGCATGCACAACGGCATCGGAATCGTGGACCGGAACGCCGGCTTCGGCAAAAAAGCGTGCCGCTGTCGACTTCCCCATGCCGAGCGAACCGGTCAGGCAGAGCACAAACGGACGCTCGCCCCCAGTCTGACCGGCTTTCGAAGGATCGTCTTTTGCCGCACTCATCGCAGCAGGCATCCATCTCGCCGCAGAAAATCAAGAACCTCCAGCAACGGCAATCCGAGGACGGTAAAGTAGTCGCCCTCCAGACGTTCGAACAGTTGAATGCCAAGGCCTTCGATTTGATAAGCGCCGACGCTTTCCGTGGCGGCGCTTGCGGCGGTGTCGAGATAATGATCGAGGAAGCGATCCGAAAAGGCGCGCATGGTCAGTCGCGCAACCGCGACATGCTCGAACACGACCGTCGCCCTTTGCAGCAAGGCCACCGCCGAATGCAATTCGTGGGTCCGTCCGGATAGGGCACGCAGTTGCGCACGCGCTTCCACCCGATCCTTGGGCTTGGCAAAGCGTCGATCATCGAGCGCCAGCATTTGGTCCGCGCCCAGCACGAGTCGGCCGGGACAATGGCGCTCGACTGCTGTGGCCTTTTCGCGCGCCAACAGTGCCGCGATTGCGCCTGGACCCAGCGAGGCCGCGCGCTTCTCCAGCTCGCGCTCATCGATGTCGGCCGCTTTCACTTCGATCGGAATGCCTGCCGCAGCAAGCAGCATCCGTCGCGCCTTGCTCCGGGATGCGAGCAGCAGCGGCTCGGCGGCAAGCCAAAGCGGCATTGCTCACGATGCCTTGCGTCGGCGCCGCTCGCCAAGGTGCGCCAGCACTGCCGCCGCCGTTTCTTCGATCGAGCGCCTGGTGACGTCGATAAGCGGCCAATTATGCCGGGCGCAGAGCCGGCGCGACGCGGCAACCTCCTCGGCGACCGCAACGCGGTCGATGTATTGATCGTCGTCGCGATGGGCCTTGAGACCGAGCAAACGGTTTTGCCGGATCTGCACGATCCGCTCGGGTGTGGCGAAAAGACCGACGATCAGCGGATGGGCGAGCCGCTCGACCTCGGATGGCAGCGGCACACCCGGAACCAACGGCACGTTTGCGGTCTTAACGCCGCGGTTGGCGAGATAGATCGAGGTAGGCGTTTTCGAGGTGCGTGAAACTCCGACCAGAACGACATCCGCTTCCTCAAGATCGTCGGTCTGCTGACCGTCGTCGTGCAGCATCGTATAATTGAGTGCGTCGATGCGACGGAAATATTCGGCGTTGAGCGTATGCTGCGCGCCAACCTTGTGGGTGGTTTCCGCGCCGAGATAGGCTTGAAACAAGTGTAACACCGGGCCGAGAATCGACAGACACGGCAGACCAAGCTCCCGGCACTTTCCCTCCAGACGTTCGAGCAGGTTTTCCTCAAGCAGCGTGTACAGGACGATCCCGGGCGATTCCTCAATCTCGCTCAGCACCCGGTCGAGCTGCTTTTGCGTGCGCACGAGCGGGTGCACGTGCTCGACCGGCATGACTTTCGCATATTGAGCGGCAGCCGCCCGTGCGACCGTTATCAATGTCTCGCCGGTCGCGTCGGAAACTAGGTGCAGATGGAAATAGCCCGCCGTATGCGGCATCGACCCAACCGTATAACCTGTCAATAAGAGGGGAGAAGGCCATGCCTTGCGTCCAGGTGCAAGCACTGGCGGCACTTTTCTGGCAACACCATCCACACCCATCTCGTCCGACGATCATATCATCTGATCCATCCGGCTATTGGTGAAATGTGGATAGAATCCCGCCGACAGGCAAAAATGACCCCTCATGAACCGTGAAATCGATCGGTGTAGTGTCTTTATTACTGGCGGTGAATCGCGGGGAAATGTGGGCAAGGCGTGGACGATATGTGAAAGCGGAGGAATGAGTCTAATCAACCGTCCAAGCACTACAACAGACTCTCTTTAACTATGATTTGGTTTAGGATTGGAATGTGCTTGATGGATCTCAGACCAAACCTCTGCTCCGCGTATTGGCTGGAGAACGGCTTACCGATCCGCCAGTCTGGCTGATGCGGCAGGCAGGCCGATACCTGCCGGAATACCGGTCCATTCGCCAAAAGGCCGATAGCTTCCTCAGTCTCTGCTTTAATCCCGAACTCGCCGCCGAAGTGACGTTACAACCGGTGCGGCGATTTGGTTTTGATGCCGCGATCCTTTTTTCCGATATTCTGGTCGTACCGCATGCACTCGGACAGCGTGTAACATTTGAAGACGGAGAAGGACCGCGGCTTGATGCGCTTGCCGATCCGGCAGCGTTGCAGCGGCTGAAGCGGGAAATCGATCATGAGGCGTTGGCGCCGGTCTACGAAACCATCGCACGGCTAAAGAATAAACTACCGCCCGCGGTGACGCTGATTGGCTTCTGCGGAGCGCCGTGGACCGTAGCGACCTATATGATCGCCGGCGGAGGTGCGGCAGAGCAAATTCCGGCGCGGCTCTTTGCCTATCGGCATCCGCAAGCATTTGCGGCACTGATCGCACTGTTGGTTGAAGCTTCGACGGATTATCTTGCGCGTCAGTTCGAGGCAGGTGTCGAAGCGGTACAGATTTTCGATAGTTGGGCGGGAGTATTGCCGGCCGACGAATTCCGCAAATGGTGTATCGAACCTATAGCGCGAATCGTCGGCGCTCTGCGCCATCGCGTTCCCGGAGCAAAAGTCATCGGGTTTCCCCGCGGCGCCGGAACCGAGCTGCCGTGCTATCTCGCAGCCGTCGCAGTCGATGCGGTCGGTCTCGACTGGACGATCGAGCTTTCGTTTGCACGCGAGCGCATTCAGGCGCTGCGGCCGGTTCAAGGCAATCTCGATCCGCTGGCGCTTCTGGCTGGAGGACAGGCACTCGACCGGGCCGTCGATGCCATTCTTGAAGCTTTTTCGGGCGGACCATTCATCTTCAATCTCGGTCATGGTGTATTGCCGGATACGCCGGTCGCACATGTCGAACGGTTGATCGAGCGCGTGCGCAATAGGTCAGGCAGTCGCTGACCGGCCAAAGGGTTATTGGCGATGATGACGATCTATCCCTGGCTCAAGGCCTTCCATGTCATCGCGGTGATCGCCTGGATGGCCGGGATGCTCTATCTGCCGCGGCTGTTCGTCTACCACTGCGCGGCCGAAAAGGGATCGGTGCAGTCGGAAACCTTCAAGGTAATGGAGCGCCGGCTCCTGCGCGCCATCATCAATCCGGCGATGATCGCCACATGGGCGCTTGGCCTGTGGCTCGCCTGGATGGGCCCTGATTCGCGCTACGAATGGTTCTGGCTGACATCGGCATGGTGGCTCCGCCTCAAGATCGTGCTGGTTTTACTGCTGTCGGCGCTGCATGGATTATTCGCCCGGTGGGTCAAGGCCTTCGCCGCCGATTCGAACCGGCATTCTCAGAGATTCTATAGGATCGTCAATGAGATACCGACACTGCTGTTGATCGCCATCGTCATTTTGGCCGTGGTGAAACCGTTCTGAGGCGCGCGCGTTGCCAGTGCACAGCACGTCTCGCCTCTTGCCTGAACGCCGGTCTTTTCTTATGTTTGGGACATCCCACCGAACGTAGGCGGATGCAGTTGAGTTCTGGCTTCGGATAAACGGAGCCGATTAATGCATCGGGGTTCGGGGCTAAGCTCCTCGCAACCCGTCAACCTGCGACCCTCTTCCCGTCAGCGACGCCGCGACCCACTCCCCGCCGCTGGCGCAATTTCCATAGGACATTCTATGCGGGAAATGAAACTCCAAGAACTCAAGGCCAAGACTCCGGCCGAGCTGGTCTCGTTCGCCGAGGAGCTCGAGGTCGAGAACGCCTCGACCATGCGCAAACAGGAGCTGATGTTCGGCATCCTCAAGCAGCTCTCCGCGCGCGAGACCGATATCGTCGGCGAGGGCGTGGTCGAGGTGCTGCCGGACGGTTTCGGCTTCCTGCGTTCGCCCGAGGCGAACTATCTGCCGGGACCGGACGACATCTACGTGTCGCCGTCGCAGATCCGCCGCTTCGGCCTGCGCACCGGCGATACCATCGACGGCCACATCCGCAGCCCGAAGGAAGGCGAGCGCTATTTCGCCCTGCTCAAGGTGAACACGCTCAATTTCGAGGACCCGGAGAAGGCGCGCCACAAGGTCAATTTCGACAATCTGACGCCGCTCTATCCCGACGAGTGGCTGAAGATGGAATACGAGGATCCGACCAAGAAGGATCTCTCCGCGCGCGTCATCGACATCGTGGCGC
>JASHRW010000392.1 GCA_030037065.1 Xanthobacteraceae bacterium | reverse complement strand
TCGTATGATTCGCTCGGTTCTTCCCAGGCCTGTCGTTGCCACAGCCAAACGCCGTTGCAGAAATCGTCGTAGAATCAAGGACAAATAGCTTTTGTTCTGAGGACTATTGACACGTCATTAGTGACAGGTAAAAGACGCGCCGCCTCGCTCCCGTAAGTAAGGACGCCGGCCATGTGACAGTGGCCGGCGGAGCGAGGGCGGTGCCCGCGGGCAGGGCTCGTCACCTTGCTCCCGGGAGGCGTCGGGCATCATCCTGCCGGCACTATGACCGGCGTGTGAGGTGCTCACTGGACTGCGACAGGCGGGCGCGGGTAACGCCCGTGGAGATGCGCAAGGTCTCCGCCCCCCGGTTGGGGCGGCCGTACCGGATCGAACGCTCCCGCCGAGTCACAGGAAGCATGGCCTGACGCTGAGCCCTGGGGACCAGCTGTCCCCCTGGCGAGAGCCGCGGTAGGACGCCGACAGGCGGGCGCGCTTGGCAGATTGGTTGCGCAGACGGCGTAAACTTGTCTGCGGGCGCGCGCCGCAACGGCAGTTGCGGCATTGGTTTACGTCTGTCGGCGTTCTGCCTCCTTTTTTCTTCCTTTTGCTTCAGTGGGCGAAGGGAACAAACAAAGCCCCGATCGGTGGGCAGCGGGAGCAAGTTTCACACCTCGCGGTGCGCGAATCAAAAAATCGCGTCGCGGGAACGCGATCGTATTTTCACCTCTCTCCGTAAGCGGGGCGAGGGAAGTGGGCGCTGGCGCAGCGGCATTGCGACAAGAGACGAAGGAATGTCCATGACAAAACAAACGTCCCGCCGCCGCAAACTGACGGGCCCCGCATTTGGCGCGCGGTTCAAGGCGGAAAAGGCGCGGCAACAGCGGCGCTATTGCGACGCCTTCAAGCTGTGGCGGACATGCGCGCGCAAACGCTGCCGCCGCGAGCGCGCCTGTTGCGGCGATCAAAACGCCTGTCTCGCGCGCGCGTTCGGCGTGGTGCCGCATCGAACCCAATGGCAGGCGCGGCAGGATGTCCTGGACGCGACGCCGGTAAATATCGGCGCGCCTGAACGCGCAGCGCGGCTCTGCATGCCGCGCGATTTTTATGCCGAGACCATTGCGCAAGCCGTCGACGCGTACCTGGCGCGGTTCAAGACAAAGCCGAAGGCGCTACCGCCGGGCGGGGCGAGCGGGTAAAATGCGCAAAACGGAGACAGACGTAGTACCGGAGAAGCCCATGTTCCTGCGCAATTATTGGTACGTCGCTGCAAGCGACGCCGAGATAGGAAGAAAGCCGCTGGCCCGTACCATTCTGGGCGAGCCGGTCGTGATGTTCCGGACCGAGGCAGGCGTGCCGGTGGCGTTCGAAGACCGCTGCGCGCATCGGCATCTGCCGCTGTCGATGGGCAAGCTCGTCGGCGACGAGCTGCAATGCCATTATCACGGGCTGCGCTTCGGCACTGACGGCCGCTGCGTGCGCGTCCCCGGCCAGGAGCACGTTCCGCATAACGCCAAGGTGCGGACCTATCCGCTGGCCGAGCGCTATCACTGGATCTGGATCTGGATGGGCGATCCGGCCTTGGCCGACCCGGAAAAGATCACCGATTTTCACTGGCTCGACGACGCAAACTGGGGCGCCAAGTCCTCGTATCTGTACGTCGAGGCCAATTGGCAGCTCGTGGTCGACAATCTGCTCGATCTCACCCACCTTGCCTTCGTGCACGACACCACGATCGGCAACATGGCGCTGGCCGAATTCGCCAAGGTGAAAGTCGACCGCACGCCCAACAACGTGACCGTGACCCGTTGGACCATCAACCACGAGCCGCCGCCGACGTTTCGGAAAGTCGGCGGCCTCACCGGCAAGGTCGACCGCTGGCAGATCATCGACTTCACCCCGCCGGCGTTTTTGCGCCTCGATGTCGGGGCGACGCCGACCGGCACCGGCGCGCCGGAGGGCCGGCGCGTCAACGGTTTCACCATGCGCAACCTCAACGCCATCACGCCGGAGACCGAGACCACCTCGCACTATTTCTGGGGCCAAGCGCAGGATATCGACCCGAAGAGTCCGGAGACCACCAACAAGATTTTCGACCAGATTCAGACTGCGTTCTACGAGGATGTGGCGGTGTTCTCGGCGCAGCAGAAGAACATGAATCGTTTTCCGAACTCCCCGCAGGTCGACATCAACGCCGACGCCGGAGTCCTCTCCGCCCGCCGTATCCTGTCGCGGCTTTACGATGAGGAGCAGGCGGCAGCCCACGTCGTGGCGGCGGAATGAGGCAGCGTCGGGGGAGGGGGGAGCCGGGGACCGGAAAGCGGCGAAAGGCGATTGCGGTCAGTGGGCAAATGATGCCGGGCCTCGCGATGGGCCTCCGCTGTTCGTATTTTTACTCATAACCATCTGGAATCATTGGAAAAGCCGTTAATCAGCCGTTAAACGCGCGGCCGTAACGTGGAGGCTCGGTAGTTTAAAGACGTGCCGGTATCGGATCCCGGCGCATTGCGGCCTCGTATCCTGAGTTGTGAGTGCAGTTTTGGTCATGGCGTGCGGTCGCGTGCACCGGCTAACCGCGCATTC
Source organism: Xanthobacteraceae bacterium (assembly GCA_030037065.1). Classification (GTDB taxonomy): domain Bacteria; phylum Pseudomonadota; class Alphaproteobacteria; order Rhizobiales; family Xanthobacteraceae; genus BOG-931. The sequence continues at coordinate 5,761 of JASHRW010000392.1, read as the reverse complement.
CCCCTTCGGCGGGAATTTGGCGCCTGGGTCTGCGCTCGCGCGAAGCGGTGCGCGGCGCGGTGCCCGTTGGCCGCTTCTCGTTCTGATCCTGACCGCTTTTTTGATCGTTCCGCGCGCGGGACTGGCCGATCCGGTCCAGGCCAGCGTCACCGCCGGCGTGGCCGGTGGCTATGCCCGGATCGTGTTCACCATGAGTGACTACGACGCTGCCAGCGTGCGCAAGGAAGGCAGCGTGCTCATCGTCAGCTTCAAAGAGCCGATCAATGTCTCGGTCGATCGGCTCGCCACGCAAGCGCCGGATTACATCGGCGCGGCGCGGCGCGATCCCGACGGCATGGCAGTCCGCTTGGCGCTCGCCCGCGATGTGACCATCAACGCCATGAGTGCCGGCGAGAAGTATTTCGTCGACCTATTGCCCGATACCTGGAAGGGAATGCCGCCCAGCCTGCCGCAGGATGTGATCGAGGATTTGGCGCGCCGGGCCCACGAAGCCGAACAGATGGTGGAGCGCGAGCGTCGGATTGTGGCGTTGGAGAAGATTCCGCCGGTGCGCGTCCGTCTGGCCACCCAGCCGACATTTACCCGGTTTGTGTTCGGCATTTCGCAGCAGGTTTCGGTCACCGCCGACCGTGAAAAGAACGGGCTCACGCTCACCTTCGACGCGCCGCTGAGGTTCGATCTCACCGATGTCGAGGCTGCGCTGCCAAGCACGGTCACAGCGATCAAGGCGAAGGTGCAGGACGCTGCAGCGTCAGTTCGTTTCGATCTGCCCGGCAAAGTCGATGTGCGGACCTTCCGCGACGAGAACGGTTACGCGGTCGATATCGTCGGCGCCGGCCGCAAGCCCGCTGCTAACGGCGCGGCGGCGCAACCGGCCGCGCTGCAAAAAATGGCGCGGCAGTCGTCGCCACCGGAAACAATACCGGCCCCGACTGTACCAGGCGCAGGGGCAAAAAGCGCAAAAGCCGCACCTCAGACGCCGGTCGGGATCACGAAAAAACCCGCCGAAGCAGCGCCCACGCCGCCGGCGAAGCCGGTTTCCCCGCCGGTAAAATCGGCCGCCATTGCCATTGTGCCGCCCGTTGCGCAGTCGGCCCCTCAACCCGTGGCGCCATCGGCGAAACCGGTCTCGCCGCCGGAAAAATCGGCTGCGGCGATGCCGCCAATTGCGCCGCCGCCCGCCCGGCCTGTTGCTGCCCGGCCTGAGCTCCCCTCCCAGCCAACCGTGGCGGCGGCTCCGGCACCGGGATCTGACAATACAACCAGAAAGGTTCCGCCGGCTGCGAGCGCTGCTGCGACGCCCGCAAGCAAGCCTGCTGCTGCCGCCGCGCCGCCAAAACCGCCGGCGCAAAGTGGACAGGCGAGCGACAAGATTCCGGTCGAACTCGCGCGCCAGGGACAGAATCTGAAATTGTCGTTCGACTTTATGTCGCCTACGGCCGCTGCGGTATTCATGCGTGCCGATACGCTGTGGCTGGTCTTCGATTCGAAGGCCAACATCGATCTCAGCGCCCTCAAGGGTGAGGCGAGCCGCACTATCCGCAGTGCCACACTTACCCGCGCGCCGGATGCCGATATCGTGCGCATCAAACTCGATCGCCCGCACCTATCGAGCACCGGTACCGAGGGACCGGTATGGACCGTGGTGATCGGCGACACCATCGCCGATCCGACGCACGCGCTTGATCTCGATCGCACCCTGATTGGACCGAAGCGGTCCAGCATGACTATTGAGCTCAATGCGCCGCATGAACTGCACCGGATCGTCGATCCGGAAGCCGGCGATCAGCTTCTCGTCGTCACTGCCTTTGCGCCGGCGCGCGGCGTGATCCACACGCAGGATTTCATCGAATTCCGTGCGCTTGCCTCCGAACAAGGCGTGGTGGTCGCGCCGCTTGCCGACGACCTCACTATGGGCTTGGCGCCCGACAAAGTGGTCATCAGCCGGCCGGGCGGTTTATTTCTCTCAAGCTCGCTGCAATCGCTATTGCGCGGCGAATTGCACCCGACGACGTTCGATCCCCAGCTCTGGGGGTTCGACCGCAAGGGCTCTTACGCAAAGCGGCAATCTCAACTCATCGCCGCCGCTGCCGCGGCGCCCGAGAACAAGCGTCTGCAACCGCGGCTCGCGCTGGCTCGTTTCTATCTCGCTCGCTCAATGTATGCCGAGGCGGAGGGGGTGCTCGACGTGGCGCTCGCGGAGAAGCGTCCGGCGACGGAAAACGTAACCGCCCTTGTGCTGCACGCCGTCGCTGAGATCATGATGAATCGGCCCGAGGCCGCGCTGAAAGATCTTGCCGATCCGTCCGTCGGCGACCAGCACGAAGCGGCCCTGTGGCGGGCACTCGCCTATGCGCGTCAGGCCAAGTGGGGCGAGGCGCGCGAGAGTTTTAAAAAGGTCGAAGCGGCCATAGCGACACTGCCGATCGAACTGCAGCGGTTCGCGCTCAAAGAGGAAGTGCGCGCCTCAATCGAAGTAAAGGACTATGGCGAGGCCGAGAACGAGCTTAACGATCTACAGGCGATCGGCATACCGCATCGGATGCAGCCGGAAGTTTCGGTGCTCGTTGGCCGGCTCGATCAGGCTTTGGGCCGTACCGAAGATGCGCTTGCCGCCTATCGCGCGGCAGCGGATTCATCGAACCGTCCGGCGGCGGCGCAAGGCCGGCTGCGCGAAACCGAACTGCGTTATTCACTGGGCGATCTCAAGCGCAGCGAGGTCGTGTCCGATCTCGAATCGCTGACCACGGTATGGCGCGGCGACGAAACCGAGATCGACGCGCTGCGAATTCTGGCCCGGCTGTACACCGAGGAAGGCCGCTACCGCGATTCCTTTTACGTCATGCGCAGCGCCATGACGGCGCACCCGGATTGGGACATGACGCGCAAAATCCAGGAGGAAGCGGCAAAGACGTTTGATTCGCTGTTCATCGCCGGCAAGGGCGACTCGATGTCGGCGATCGACGCGCTCGCCTTGTTTTACGACTTCCGCGAACTTACGCCGATCGGCAGCCGCGGCGACGAGATGATCCGCCGGCTGGCCGACAGGCTGGTCTCGGTCGATCTGCTCGATCAGGCCGCCGGTCTGCTGCAATATCAGGTCGACAACCGCCTGCAGGGCGCCGCGCGCGCCGAGGTGGCGACGCGGCTCGCGGTCATCTATCTGATGGACCGCAAGCCCGATAAAGCGGTGACCGTGCTTCGCGCAACGCGCACGGCCGACCTTGCCAGCCAGTTGCGCGACGAGCGGTTGCTGCTGGAGGCGCGGGCTTTGTCCGATCTCGGTCAGCGCGACCTCGCGCTCGAAGTGACCGCCGACGTCAAGGGTCGCGCGGCGATGCGGCTTCGTTCCGATATTTATTGGGCGGCGCACAAGTGGCGCAAATCGGCCGAGCAGATCGAGCTCCTGTACGGCGACCGTTGGAAGCAGTGGCAGCCTTTGACCGACGTGGAACGTTCCGACATTTTGCGCGCCGAGGTCGGCTATGCACTCGCCGAGGATAAACTCGATCTCGAGCGTTTGCGCGATAGATACGGCCCGAAGATGGCGGGAACGCCCGATGCGCGTACCTTCCAAATCGCCTCGGCGCCGATCGGGACCGGCGGCGAGGCTTTCAAGGACATAGCCCGCGCGGCGGCAGCCGCAGACACGCTCGACGATTTCCTCCGCGAGATGAAGGCGAGCTATCCGGAATCAAATCCGATCTCTTCGGAACCGGAGGCGGATGCGAAGCCGGCATCGCCGCCGCCCGCCGCTACGGCTTTGCCGCCAAACGGCGCGCTGCTATCCGCGGCGCCGCCGCAAACCCGCCCAGCGCGGCTTGCTCCTCCCGGCGCCTCGACCATGCCGGCCTTGCCACCCAATCTAACACCGGCGGCCTTCGGACCGACCGCGTTGCGATAGGCTTGCTTGCTGCCTGATCTGAGCTCGTGCACATTCCATGCCCCCTACCGTGGAGGTTCCAAAGCGCATGAGTGCGGTCGTTGAAGCCGGTACGCGAGGCGTAGCCGATCTCAGGAAAATCCGCACCGACGTGGTCGGCAGCCTGCTGCGGCCGCAAGGTCTGAGGGAGGCGCGCGCCCGTTTCGACGAGGGCACGATCACGGCTGCTGCGCTACGCGTCATCGAGGATGCGGCGGTGCGCGAGTCGGTGCGGCTGCAGGAGAGTGCCGGTCTCGACGTCGTGACCGACGGCGAAATGCGGCGGCTCAATTTTCAGGACAGTTTCGGCGGCTCGGTCGAAGGCTATGACGCAAGCCGCTCGACGCTGAAAGTATACGAGCGGCGGGTCGAGGGCGCGGCGCCGGGCCAGCGCTGGGATATTCGCCAAATGCATGATGTCGGCACCGCGGTCTCACATCGCCGGCCGGCCAAAGCGCGGCTGACGCTCGGCCGCAATCGCCCGCTCGAGGAATATCGTTTCGTCGCCGCTGTCGCCGAAAGGCCGGCCAAGGTGTCGCTGATCGGGCCCGACCGCATTTCGCAGCGTTTTGCCCATGAAAGCTCGACGGCAATCTATCGCAACATGGACGAGTTTCTGTCCGATGTCGTTGTCATCGAGCGACAGATCGTCGCAAGCCTGGTCGAAGCGGGCTGCCGCTACGTCCATATCGATGCCCCGGGCTTTACCGCTTATGTGGATCCTCCATCGCTGCAACAGATGTGCGCGCGCGGCGAGGATCCGGAGCAAAATTTCGCGCGCTCGCTGAAGGCCGAAGCCGCCGTGACCGCCAATTTCCCCGGCGTGACTTTCGGTATTCATCTGTGCCGCGGCAATCAGCGCAGCATGTGGCACCGCGAAGGCGCCTACGACGCCATCGCCGAAAGGCTGTTCAACGAACTGCCGCACGACCGCTTCCTGCTCGAATATGATACCGAGCGTGCCGGCTCCTTTGAACCGCTGCGTTTCGTGCCGAAGGGCAGGGTGGTAGTGCTCGGCCTCGTCAGCACCAAGGTGCCGGAACTGGAGTCGATCGACGCGCTCAAGCGGCGAATCGATGCGGCGAGCAAATTCGTCCCGCTCGATCAGCTCGCCATCTCGCCGCAATGCGGCTTTGCCTCCGACGTGGTCGGCAACCTGCTTTCTGCCGACGATCAGAAACGCAAGCTGGAGCGGGTGGTCGAAACGGCGCGGGCTGTTTGGCGCTGAGGGCTACGTTCCGTAGCTTTGGATCAACGACCCCGCCACCAGCGTCCAGCCGTCGACCAGGACGAAAAAGATCAACTTGAACGGCAGCGACACCACGACTGGCGGCAGCATCATCATGCCCATCGACATCAGCACCGAAGCCACTACCAGATCGATGATGAGGAACGGCAGGAACAGCAAGAAGCCGATTTCGAAGGCGCGCTTCAACTCGGAAATCATGAACGCCGGAACCAGAATGCGCATCGACAGGTCCTGCGGCTTGTCCGGCGGCTTCTCGCCCGACATGTCGATGAACATTTTCAGATCTTTCTCCTGGACGTTTTTTTCCATGAACGCGCGCAGCGGCCCGCTGGCGCGGTCGAACGCCTGGTTGATGGTGATCTGATTGGCGATGAGCGGCTGCACCCCGGCATCGTAGGATTTGGTGAGCACCGGACCCATGACGAAGGCGGTGAGGAACAGGGCGAGCGAAATGACGACCGAGTTGGGCGGCGCCGTTGCCGTGCCGAGTGCGGTACGCAATAGCGACAGCACGACCACGATGCGGGTGAACGAGGTCATCATCACCAGGATCGACGGCGCCAGCGACAGCACGGTCAATAGCGCAATCA
>JASHRW010000391.1 GCA_030037065.1 Xanthobacteraceae bacterium | reverse complement strand
GACCAGGCAATGGCATTGCCTTGCACGTCGGTGATCGTGATCATGGTATTATTGAACGTCGCGTTGACGTGCGCGACGCCTGAAGCGATGTTCTTGCGTTCGCGTCGGCGGACGCGCGTGGCTTCCTTACCCATTCTGAACCCTTAATCCTGGATCGGAACCGGCCGCTCCGGCACCGTTAGCCTTCTTCGTGCCCCGCACGGCGGGAACCGAAGAATGGGAAATTCACTACTTCTTCTTACCGGCAATTGGCTTGGCCGGACCTTTACGGGTGCGTGCATTGGTGTGCGTGCGCTGGCCACGCACCGGCAGACTGCGGCGATGCCGTAAGCCTCGATAGCAGCCCAAATCCATCAGCCGCTTGATGTTCATGGCGACTTCGCGCCGCAGATCACCCTCGACGAGGTAGTCGCGATCGATCACTTCGCGGAGCTGCAGCACCTCCTGATCAGTCAACTGCGATACCCGGCGAGATTCGGGAATCGAAACTTTCTGCATGATTTCCTTGGCCTTGGCGTTGCCGATGCCATGGATGTATTGCAGCGCGATCACCACGCGCTTGTTAGTCGGTATATTGACGCCCGCGATACGAGCCACGTCAGTTACTCCCTGCGGCGGCCGTCCGCCTCGCCAAGCCTCGCGGCCGGCATGGCGGCAAACCGCCCTTTCTCGGTTTCATTATCGCCAGAGAAGGCCACAAACATAAAAAGCCAGCGCTTGCCCTGCCCGTGCGGCCCGGCATCGCTGCTTAATCTCCAACTGGATATTCGCCGCTTATTAATGGATTCCTCTCGCTTTCGTCAACCTCAGCTTGGGGGTTTCGTGTGCAAAATCAGGCGGGTTCGGACGGGGCCGCAGCTCACGGTTGACGCCCAGTCATTTTGCGGCCTTCCGGCCGCTTTCTAGCATGGGCACTCAACTTTGCGGACTTTTTTCCTATAGTCGGCCCCCGACTGACAGCCTTAGTGGTTCTCTTCTTTTTTGGGCCATCATCCGGTCCCGCGGGCTTTGCCGTGGCTGGTTTGGACGGCAGGACAGCGTCGATGGCCGCGGTAACCTCGGGAATCGCGGCCATTCCATCCACAGTACGCAGTGACCCTTGCCGCCGATAATAGGCGATCAGCGGCTCGGTTAGCTGGCGATATGCCGCCAAGCGGCGGTGCAGCACATCGGGGTTGTCGTCGTCGCGCAACTTCTCGCCGCGGGCCCTCATCTCGGCAATCCGGCTCTCGATCCGCCGCAGCAAAGCTGCCTCATTGACGCGCAGCTCGATCACCGCGTCGAGTGCAACGCCGTGCCTGGCAAGCATGCGGTCGAGTGCTTCTGCTTGAGGGACAGTGCGCGGGAAGCCGTCAAGGATGAAGCCCTTACGCGCATCCGACCGCTGGATGCGCTCTTCGACGATGCCGACGACGATCTCGTCAGGACACAGTGCGCCACGCGCCATAATGTCGGCGACCTGGTGGCCAATCGGCGTACCGGCGTTGACCGCCGCACGCAGCATATCTCCGGTGGACAGTTGGACCAGTCCGTATTTAGCAACAAGTCGCTGGGCCTGCGTTCCTTTGCCGGCCCCCGGCGGGCCGAGCAGGATCAGTCTCATCTACGGCGCCCCCGCAGCTTCGAGCGTTTGATCAAGCCTTCGTATTGGTGGGCAAGCAAATAGCCCTGCACCTGCGCCACCGTATCCATAGTCACGCTGACCACAATCAGGAGCGATGTGCCACCGAAATAGAACGGCACCGCCGCATAGGAGATCAAGATTTGCGGCAACAGGCAAACGAGCGCCAGGTATGCCGCGCCGATCACGGTAATCCGCGACAGCACGTAATCGATGTATTCGGCGGTGCGCTCCCCGGGCCTGATGCCGGGGATGAAACCGCCATGCTTCTTGAGGTTGTCGGCGGTTTCCGTCGGATTGAAGATGATCGCGGTGTAGAAGAAGGCGAAGAAAATGATGAGGCCGACGTAGAGAAAGAGAAACAGCGGCCGACCCTGCCCGAGCATGGTCGTGATGGTCGTGAGCCATCCCGTTGCGTTGCTGTTGGACCCCGCAGTGAAACTGGAAACCGTCGTCGGCAATAGCAGCAGCGATGAGGCAAAGATCGGCGGAATCACGCCCGAAGTGTTGAGCTTGAGCGGCAGGTGCGAGGACTGGCCTTCAAACATGCGGTTGCCGACTTGGCGCTTTGGATATTGAATCAATAGCCGGCGTTGCGCTCGCTCCATGAATACGATGAAGGTGATGACAATCACGCCCATGACCAGCACGGCGAGGATCAGCCCGGTCGAAAGCGCACCCTGACGGCCGAGTTCCAGGGTGCTGGCAATGGCCGTCGGCAACTGCGCGATGATTCCGGCCATGATGATCAGCGAAGTCCCGTTGCCGATCCCGCGCTGGGTGATCTGCTCGCCGAGCCACATCAGGAATATGGTCCCGCCGGTCAGAGTGATCACCGTGGTGATGACGAAGAAAATGCCGGGATTCTGCACCACCGAGCCGGAACCGGCGCCTTCAAGTCCGATGGCGATGCCATAGGCCTGGAATGCTCCGAGCGCCACGGTGAGGTAGCGGGTGTACTGATTGATCGTCTTGCGGCCCTGCTCGCCCTCCTTCTTCAGTTGTTCGAGCGTGGGCGAAACGGTCTGCATCAACTGAATGATGATCGAGGCCGAGATGTAGGGCATGATATTGAGCGCGAAGATCGCCATGCGGTGAATGCCGCCGCCGGAGAACATGTTGAACATGCCCAAAATCCCACCGGCCTGCTGGTTGAAGATCTTGTCCCAGGCGGTCGGATCGATCCCCGGCAGCGGAATGTAGGTGCCGAGCCGATAGACCAGAAGCGCGCCAAGCGTGAACCAGATGCGCTTCTTGAGTTCCTCGGCCTTGGCGAGCGCGCCAAAGTTGAGATTGGCTGCCAGTTGCTCTGCTGCAGAGACCATCCGCCGCTCCGTAAGCCCGCCTGCCGTCACCCGTGGGCATAGCCGTTCGCCAGAACGGCATCACTTCGTTAGCTACGTCCCGGCCATTCCGCGCTTCCTGGGACAAGTAGAAACCGCAGGTGCCCGGTACAAGGCCGCCACAGCCGCTAGGCGGCCTGTTCGTTCGCCTCCAACTTGGGGGCTAGGATTTCGACAGTGCCGCCAGCCTTCTCTACCGCCGCGACCGCCGATTTCGACGCCCCGAATACCGATAGCGCGACCTTTGCCTTGATCTCGCCGTCACCAAGGAGTCGCACGCCATCCTTCTCGCGGCGCAGTACGCCGGCTTTGACCAACGCAGCCGCGTCGATCTTGCCCTCTGCACCCAGCCGGCCGGCATCGATTGCTTCCTGGATGCGGCCCAGATTCACCTCGTTGAGCTTGCGGGCGAACATGGTGTTCTTGAACCCGCGCTTGGGCAGGCGGCGATGCAGCGGCATCTGGCCGCCTTCGAAACCCTTGATGCGGACGCCGGAGCGCGCGGTCTGGCCTTTGCCGCCACGGCCGCCGGTCTTTCCGGTGCCGGAGCCGATGCCGCGGCCGATGCGCTTTCGCGGCTTGCGGGCGCCGGGCCGCCCGGCGAGTTCGTGAAGTTTCATCGTTATTTCTCCACCAGCTCGACCAAGTGAGAAACCTTGGCGATCATGCCGCGGGTTGAGGGCGTATCTGGAAGCTCGGCAACACGGCCGATCTTATTGAGCTTAAGCCCCACCAGCGTCTCGCGCTGGCGATGATGCCGACGTTGCGGGCTGCCGATCTGTCGGATCTTGACAGTCTTGCCCGAACCTTTTCCGCTGTTCATCGCCTACTCCAAATTAACACGGTTCAGTCAGCCGCGGCCTGCTCGGCATCGCCGTCGCGGCGGCGCGCCTGCAGCGCCGAAACCTTGACGTTTCGCCGCGCGGCAACCGACCGCGGCGAATCCTGGCGCTTGAGCGCGTCGAAGGTGGCGCGCACGACATTATAGGGATTCGACGTACCGATCGATTTGGCCACCACGTCCTGCATGCCGAGCGTCTCGAAAACCGCGCGCATCGGCCCGCCGGCGATGATTCCGGTACCGGGCGGCGCGGCGCGCAAATACACCCGGCCGGCGCCGTGGCGGCCGGCCACGTCGTGGTGCAGTGTGCGCCCCTCGCGCAGCGGCACGCGCGTAAGCGCGCGCTTGGCGGCATCGGTCGCCTTGCGGATCGCCTCCGGCACCTCGCGCGCCTTGCCGTGGCCGAAGCCGACGCGGCCCTTCTGATCGCCGACAACGACCAGCGCCGCAAAGCCGAAGCGTCGGCCGCCTTTCACTACCTTGGCAACGCGGTTGATGTGCACGAGCTTATCGACGAACTCGCTGTCGCGCTCTTCGTCTCGATCTCGCCGCCGTTCGCGGGGTTCACGAGCCATGTTGGTCTGCCATTCTGTTCAAGCCCTTGTGTTGTCAGAAATTCAAGCCACCCTCGCGCGCAGCCTCGGCCAACGCCTTGACCCGGCCGTGGTAAAGGTAGCCGCCGCGATCGAACACGACATTCTTGACGCCCTTTTCCTGCGCGCGCTGGGCAATCAGCTTGCCCACCGTCTTGGCGGCCTCGATGTTCGCTCCGGTCTTCAGTCCCTGGCGTGTGGTCTTCTCGGCCGACGAGGCGGCAGCGAGCGTCTTTCCGGCATCGTCGTCGATCACTTGCGCGTAAATGTGTTTTGACGAGCGAAATACCGATAGCCGCTTGCGGCCATGCGCCGCGCGGAGCAGCGCGCCGCGCACGCGCCCCTGCCGCCGCTCCATCCTGTTGTTGAGCTTGCTCATCGGCGGCTCCGTTATTTCTTCTTGCCTTCCTTACGGAAAATCCGCTCGGACGTATATTTGATACCTTTACCCTTGTAGGGTTCCGGCGGCCGGTAATCGCGAATCTCGGCGGCGACTTGTCCCACCTTCTGCCGATCGCTGCCGCTGATCACGATCTCGACCGGCCGCGGCGTGGCGATGGTAATGCCCTCGGGGATCGGATAGACGATGTCGTGGCTGTAACCGAGCGCGATTTGCAGGTTCTTGCCCTGCACGGCGGCGCGATAGCCGACGCCGTTGATTTCCAGCCGTTCTTCGAATCCCTTGCTGACGCCGGCGATCAGATTGGCGATCAGGGTGCGCGAGGTGCCCCATTGCGCGCGGGCGCGCTTGGTCTCGACGCGCGGGTCGACTTTGATCTGACCGCCCTCGAGTTTGACCGCCACGTCGTCGTGCACCACGACCTGCAAGGCGCCCTTGGGGCCCTTCACCTTCACGGTCTGGCCCTCGATATTGGCGGTAATCCCGGCAGGGACCGCGATCGGCTTTTTTCCAATTCGCGACATCAGAACACCGTGCAAAGGATTTCGCCGCCGACATTGGCGTCGCGCGCGTCATGGTCGGCCATCACTCCCTTCGGCGTGGAGACGATGGCGACGCCGAGACCGTTGTTGATGCGCGGCAGGTTCCTGACCGAGGTGTAGACGCGGCGGCCGGGCTTGGAGATCCGCTCGATCTCGCGGATCACCGGCTCGCCGTCGAAATATTTCAACTCGACCTCGATCTCCGAGCGGCCGTCGCGTTCGACCACCGCATAGCCGCGGATATATCCCTCGCTCTTGAGCACTTCGAGCACGCGCTCGCGCAATCTGGAGTTCGGGGAGCTAACTTTGCTCTTATTGCGGAGCTGCGCGTTGCGGATACGCGCAAGCAGATCGCCGAGCGGGTCGTTCATGGACATCGTGCGAGCCTCCTTACCAGCTCGACTTCACCAGGCCGGGGATCAGCCCCTTGGAGCCCAGTTCGCGCAAGGCAATGCGCGACAGCTTGTGCTTGCGGTAATAGCCGCGCGGGCGGCCGGTCATTTCGCAGCGGTTGCGGATGCGGGTGGCCGACGAGTTGCGCGGCAGCTTGGCGAGCTTGAGAGTGGCGGCAAAGCGCTCCTCCACCGGCTTCGACTTGTCATGCGCAATCGCCTTAAGCCGGGTCCGCCGGCCCGAATATTTTTTCGTCATCCGGCGACGCCGGTTGTTCTTCTCGATCGCACTCTTCTTCGCCATCTAGTTCTCCTCGCGGTTCCGCGTCTGAGGCCCGTTTGCTTCGAGACTCACTGCCGGAACGGAAAATTAAACGCCGTCAAGAGGGCGCGCGCCTCGTCGTCGTTGCGCGCGGTGGTGCACACGGTGATGTCCATGCCCCAGATGTCGGCGGCCTTGTCGTAATCGATCTCGGGAAACACGATGTGCTCCTTGATGCCGAGCGAGTAATTGCCGCGGCCGTCGAAACTCTTCGGCGACAGGCCGCGGAAATCGCGCACCCGCGGCAGCGCGATGTTGATCAGCCGGTCGAGAAATTCGTACATGCGCGTCTTGCGCAGCGTCACCTTGCAGCCGATCGCCTGGCCGGCGCGTACCTTGTAGGTGGCGATTGACTTGCGCGCCTTGGTGATCACCGCCTTCTGCCCGGCGATCAGCGCGAGATCGGCGGCGGCCGACTCCACTTTCTTGCGGTCGGCGACACCCTCGCCGATGCCCATATTGATGACGATCTTGTCGACCACCGGTATCTGCAGGCGGTTCTTATAGCCGAACTGCTCGGCGAGCTTGCCGCGTATGGTGCCCTCGAACTGCACCTTCAGCCGCGCCGGCACGCGCGGTTCCGGCTCGCGGGGCGCCGCTGGCTTGCCGGCCTTGCCGTCGCCTGTTTTCTCGCCTTGCTGCGGCTTTCCAGCCTGCCCGCCTTTGACGGCTTTCGGCGCCTTCGCAGGCTTCTCACCCTGTTCCGCGTTGGCGGGACGCTGCGGCTTTTCCGGCTTCTTGGCTTTCTTTTCGTCGGTATCAGCCATCGATCTCGACTCCCGAACGCTTAGCGACGCGCACCTTCTTGCGCTCATCACCGCTGCCGACGAACTTGAAGCCGACGCGGGTCGGTTTGCCGTCCTTCGGATCGGCTAACGCGATATTTGACAGGTGGATCGGCGCCTCCTTCGAGATGATGCCGCCCTCGGCGGTGGCGGTTTGGCGCTGATGGCGCTTGACCATATTGATCCCGCGTACAAGCGCGCGATCTTCATCGCGGCGCATCTCGATGATTTCGCCGGTGCGGCCCTTGTCGCGGCCGGCGATGATGACGACCTTGTCGCCTTTTTTGAGTCTCGCCGCCATCACAGCACCTCGGGCGCAAGCGAAATGATCTTCATGTGGTTCTTAGCGCGCAGTTCCCGCGGCACCGGGCCGAAGATGCGCGTCCCCACCGGCTCCATCTGCGGATTGATCAGCACCGCAGCGTTGCTGTCGAAGCGGATGATCGAGCCGTCCGGACGCTTGATGTCCTTGGCGACGCGTACGATAACCGCTTTCATCACGTCGCCCTTCTTCACCCTTCCACGCGGAATCGCTTCCTTCACCGAGACGACGATCACGTCGCCGATGGTGGCGTATTTGCGCTTCGAGCCGCCCAGCACCTTGATGCACATGACGCGGCGCGCCCCGGAATTGTCCGCGACGTCGAGGTTGGTCTGCATCTGGATCATGGGCTATCCCATTCATTCCTAAAGTTGGCGCGCAACGCGCTTACCGATCGGCGTACCGCGCCTACGAAGCCTTCTTTTTCTCGCCGCGCACCACCGCCCAGCGCTTGAGCTTGGAGATCGGCCGGTGTTCCTCGATCCACACAATGTCGCCGACCTTGAATTCGTTGTTCTCGTCGTGCGCGTAATACTTCTTCGAACGGCGCACGGTCTTGCCGAAGACGGGATGGGCGAAGCGGCGCTCGACCTTCACCACTAGTGTCTTGTTCTGCTTGTCGCTGACCACGACGCCTTGCAGGCTGCGCTTGGGCATCTCTATTCCTCTTAACTCTTGGCCGCTTTGGGCGCGCGCTTCTGCTGGGCGATCGTCTTCAGGCGCGCGATATCGCGGCGCACTTCGCGTACGCGCGCGGTGTTCTCCAATTGCCCGGTGGCGCGCTGGAAGCGCAGATTGAACTGCTCCTTCTTCAGCTTAAGCACCTCGTCGTCGATCTGATCGATCGTCATTGTTTTGATGTCGGCCGGCTTCATGGCATGCCTACTCGCTGATGCGCTCGACGAAGCGGGTTTTGATCGGCAATTTTGCGGCGGCAAGCGCCAGCGCCTCCTTGGCGACCTGTGTGGTCACGCCGTCGATCTCGAACAGAATGCGGCCCGGCTTTACTCGCGCCACCCAGAATTCCGGCGTGCCCTTGCCCGAGCCCATGCGCACTTCGAGCGGCTTCTTTGACACCGGCACGTCGGGAAACACGCGGATCCAGACTCGTCCGGAGCGCTTCATGTGGCGGGTGAGCGCGCGGCGCGCGGCCTCGATCTGCCGGGCCGTGACGCGATCGGGCTCGGTCGCCTTGAGGCCGAAGGCCCCGAAGGCGAGATCGACCGCGCTCGAGGCGACGCCCTTGATGCGGCCCTTGTGAGCCTTGCGGAATTTCGTTCGCATCGGTTGCAGCATGGCGGATGCCTCTGATCACCTTTTTTCGTCGTTCTCGCTCACGCCACGTCCCGCCGCGGACGGCCGGCCTCGCCCTCGGCCATCTTCTTGTCCTGCGCCATCGGGTCGTGTTCCATGATCTCACCCTTGAAGATCCACACCTTCACGCCGCAGGTGCCGTAGGTGGTAAAGGCGGTGGCGACGCCGTAATCGACATCGGCGCGCAACGTGTGCAGCGGCACGCGGCCCTCGCGGTACCATTCCATGCGCGCGATCTCGGCGCCGCCGAGCCGGCCCGAGCAATTGATGCGGATGCCGCCGGCGCCGAGCCGCATCGCCGATTGCACCGCGCGTTTCATCGCGCGACGAAACGCCACTCTGCGCTCGAGCTGCTGGGCAATCGATTCGGCGACCAACTGGGCATCAAGCTCCGGCTTGCGGATTTCCACGATGTTGATCACGACGTCACTGTCGGTAAGTGCGGCAACCTTGCGGCGCAGTTTCTCGATGTCGGCGCCCTTCTTGCCGATGACCACGCCCGGACGCGCCGAGTGGATGGTGACGCGGCATTTCTTGTGCGGGCGCTCGATCACGATCTTGGACACCGCGGCCTGCTTGAGCTCCGCCATCAGCGCCTTGCGGATCTCCATGTCCTCGTGCAGCAGCGAGCCGTAGCTCGTCTTGCCGGCATACCAGCGCGAATCCCAGGTGCGGTTGATGCCGAGGCGGAGGCCTATCGGATTGACTTTCTGACCCATGGTCTTCTCCTACCGCGCTCTCTAGTTCGCCGGCGCTGCGACTTCGCGCACCACGATGGTGAGGTTCGAAAACGGCTTGAAAATCGCGCCCACCCGGCCGCGCGCCCGAGGCATGTGCCGCTTGATCACCATCGCCTTGCCGACATGGGCCTGCACGACGACGAGATCGTCGACGTCGAGATCGTGATTGTTCTCGGCGTTGGCGATCGCCGATTCCAGACACTTCTTCACGTCGCGGGCGATGCGCTTGCGCGAAAACTCGAGATCGGCGAGCGCGGTCGCCACCTTCTTGCCGCGGATGAGCTGCGCCAAAAGGTTCAGCTTCTGCGGGCTCACTCGCAACATGCGCGCGACCGCCTTGGCCTCGTTGTCGGAGAGCGCGCGCTCGCGGTGCTTCTTGCTCATGATGCCGCTCCCCGCCTCACGAAGCGCCGCCTGCCGGCGTGGCTGGCGCCGCCGGCGCCGCGCCCTCAGCCGGAGCTGCACCGGACGCCGCGGGAGCACCCGGAGCGCCGGCGCGCTTGGCCTTGCGGTCCGATGAGTGGCCGTAGAACGAGCGCGTCGGTGCGAATTCGCCGAACTTGTGGCCGACCATCTCCTCGGTAACCATCACCGGGATGTGCTTTTGCCCGTTGTAGACGCCAAAGGTCAGGCCGACGAATTGCGGCAGAATGGTCGAGCGTCGCGACCAAATGCGAATCATCTCGTGGCGGCCGGACGCACGTACTGCGTCCACCTTCTTCATCAGATAGCCGTCGAAAAACGGACCCTTCCAGACCGAACGCGCCATCGCTTTCGCTCCTACTTTTTCTTCTTCCGCGCGTGGCGGCTCAGCATGATGAATTTGTTGGTCGACTTGTTCTTCCGCGTCTTCATGCCCTTGGTGGGTTTGCCCCAGGGCGTCACTGGATGACGGCCGCCGCGGGTACGCCCGCCGAGCGGATGATCGACCGGATTCATCGTCTCGCCGCGCACATGACCGCGCCAGCCCATCCAGCGCGTGCGTCCGGCCTTGCCGATCGAGATATTCATGTTGTCCGGATTCGATACCGCGCCGACAGTGGCGATGCAGCGACCGTGCACCAAGCGCTGCTCGCCGGAATTCAATCGCAAGATCACGTATTCGCCGTCGCGGCCGACGATCTGCGCGTATGTGCCGGCCGAGCGGGCGATCTGGCCGCCCTTACCGATCTTCAATTCGATATTGTGGACGATGGTGCCGACCGGAATGTTGGCTACCGGCATGGCGTTGCCCGGCTTCACGTCGACATATTCGCCGGCGACCACGGTGTCGCCGACCGAGAGCCGTTGCGGTGCCAGAATGTAGTTCAGTTCGCCGTCTTCGTATTTGATGAGCGCAATGAACCCCGTGCGATTAGGATCGTATTCGATCCGCTCGACCTTGGCCGGCGCATCGAATTTGCGGCGCTTAAAGTCGATGCGGCGGTACGCCTTCTTGTGGCCGCCGCCGCGATAGCGGCTGGTGATCGATCCGGAATTGTTGCGGCCGCCGGTCGAATTCTTGCCTTCGGTCAGCGCTTTGACCGGCTTGCCGGTGTAGAGGCCTGCGCGATCGACGAGTACCAGCTGGCGCTGGCCGGCAGTGACCGGATTGTAGGTTTTCAGTGCCATTGCGCCGCTCCTCACAATCCCGTGGTCACGTCGATCGTCTGACCCTCTTGCAGGGTGACGACCGCGCGCTTGGAGTCGGACGTACGGCCGACCCGGCCCTTGAACAGCTTCCACTTGCCGCGTCGGCGCAGCGTGTTGACGCTTTTCACCTTCACATCGAACAGTTTCTCGACCGCCTCCTTGATCTGCAGCTTGGTGGCGTCCATGGCGACCTTGAAGATCACCTTGTTCTGCTCGGAGGCATTGGTCGCCTTCTCGGTAATCACCGGCGACAGAATGACGTCGTAATGGCGCGGATCGCTGGTGGTCATTTGAAGCGCGCCTCCAGCGCATCGAGCGCGGCGCGGGTAAGCACCAGCTTGTGCCGCCGCATCACGTCGTAGACGTTGATGCCGGCGACCGGCAGCACGTCGATATTCGGAATGTTGCGCGCCGCCGCGCGCACGTTGGCGGCGACTTCGGCGCCGTCGATCAACAGCGCGTTGGCAAGGCCGAGTTTGACGAAGCGCGTTAGCAGCTCCTTGGTTTTTCCGTCCTTCACGGCGAGCGCGTCGATGACGATGATGCCGTCGTCCTTGGCCTTGGCCGAGAGCGCGTGCTTGAGTGCGAGCGCCCGTACCTTTTTCGGCAAGCCGATTTCATGACTGCGCACCTGCGGGCCGAACGAACGGCCGCCGCCGCGGAACAGGTTGA
>JASHRW010000055.1 GCA_030037065.1 Xanthobacteraceae bacterium | reverse complement strand
ACGTGGCCGAGGCCGTCCCATTGCGTGCCGCATTGCAGCGGGATCACCACCATGTCGTCGGCGGCGCGGATGCCGCGCTTGTCGAGCACGCCCGAATAGGCGTCGGTGCCGGTGCGCAGCATGGTGTGCAGCGGATTGATGCGGCCGAGCGCCGGGTAATTGGTCTTGCCGCCCTGCGGGCCGGTATTGTCGAAATTGAGCGCCAGCGAGATCACCTTGCCCTTTTTGACCAGCCGCGCCGCGGCGACGATGTCCTCCGCGCTCGTGTAATTGAGCGTGCCGATCTCGTCGTGCGGCCCCCACTTGCCCCAATTCTTGTACTTCTCCGCGGCTCGGCGGAGATCGTCCCGCGTCACTTTGCGTCCGGCCATGATTCGCCCTTCTGCTGGGGTGAGAGAAATCCGCCGCCGTGCTCCCTGCCGACAGCGTGCTGGCAATGATAGCATCGGACAAACGTCCGGGTAAGAAACCATGCGCATTGTCGATATCCGCGAGACCGCGATCCCGCTGAACTCCTCACTCGCCAATTCGAGTATCGATTTCTCGGAAATGACGACGTCGGTCGTCGCCGTCCTCACCGACGTCAAGCGCGACGGCGAGCCGGTCGTGGGTTTTGCCTTCAATTCCACCGGCCGCTATGCCTGCGGCGCGCAGATGCGGGCGCGCTTCATTCCGCGCATCCTCAAAGCCGATCCGAAGTCGCTGCTCGATGAGACCGGTGAGAACTTTTCGCCGGTAAAGATCCTCGCCGTGATGATGCAGAACGAAAAATCCGGCGGCCACAGCGAGCGTTCGATCGGCATCGGCACGATCGAGGTCGCGGTTTGGGACGCGGTCGCCAAAATCGCGCAGAAGCCGCTGCATCGGCTGCTTGCCGAGCGCTACAACGGCGGCAAAGGAGCCGAGAAGGTCTTTTGCTACGTCGGCGGCGGCTGGTATGCGCCCGGCAAGACCACCAAGGACTTGCAGGACGAGATGCGCCGCCATCTCGACGCCGGCTATACCATGGTGAAGATGAAGGTTGGCGGCGCGCCGCTCACCGACGATCTTCGTCGCGTCGACGCTGTCAAATCGATCCTGCCGCGCGGCGCGCAGCTCGCCGTCGACGCCAATTCGAAATTCAATCGCAGCGACGCGCTCGCCTATGCGCGCGGCCTGCGACCGTTTGGGCTACGCTGGTTTGAGGAGCCGTGCGATCCGCTGGATTTCGCGCTCCTGGCCGAGATCGCCGGCACTTATGACGCGCCGCTGTCCACCGGCGAAAATCTGTTCTCCACCCAGGACGTCGAAAACTTGGTGCGCTTCGGTGGGCTCAAGCCGCAACGCAACGACGTCATCCAGGTCGATCCACCGCAGGCTTACGGCATCGTGCAATATGCGCGTACCCTTGATGTGCTCGCCCGTCATCAGTGGCCGCGCAGTCTGCTGTTCCCGCACGGCGGCAATCAGATGTCGTTGGCGATCGCCGCCGGCTTCGGACTCGGCGGTGCCGAATCCTATCCGGGCGTTTTTGGCGATTTCGGCGGCTTCGCCGACGATGCCGAACTCGCCGACGGGTTTCTCACTTTATCCGACCGACCCGGAATCGGCTTTGAGGGCCAGGCGCGGCTTTACCGGATCATGCGCGAGCTGGCCGCCTGATTCATCAGGCCCGCGGCACCACCTGCGGCCATTGACCGGCTTCGATCCGCCCGGCGGCAATGACCGCTTGGGTGCGGCTGTCGACGCCGAGCTTTTGCAGAATGGCGGAGACGTGCGCCTTCACGGTCGCCTCCGATACGCCGAGCTCATAGGCGATCTGTTTGTTCAGGAGGCCGCCGGACAGCATCATCATTACGCGAACTTGCTGCGGCGTCAGCGTCGCAAGCCGCGCGATCATGACTGCGCTCTCGGCGTCGGATTGGAGCGAAAGATCGACATCGGGCGGCGTCCACACTTCGCCGGCCAGAACGCGCGCAATGGCCCCGCGCAACGCGTCCGCGCCGAGGGTTTTTGGGAAAAACCCCGATGCGCCGAACTCCATGCAGCGGCGGATCACGGCGGGATCGTCGTTGGCCGAAACCACGACGACGGGCACGCTCGGATATTGCGCGCGCAGATACATGAGGCCGGAGAAGCCGCGCACGCCCGGCATGCGCAGATCAAGCAGGATCAGATCGACCTCGGCGTCGCGCTCAAGCAGGCCCGTCACCTCTTCGAAGGTGCCGGCCTCGCCGATCTCGGCGCGGCTGAAACTACCGGAAACCGCCTCGCGCAGCGCGCCGCGGAACAGTGGGTGATCGTCGGCAATCAGCAGGCGATTAAGCTCGGCGTGGTTCAACGCGATGTCCTAATGACAGTGTCGTTTGTATCTTAGTGCCGAGTGCCGTCCGCGGTCCACCGCAAGCCGCGGCGCGGTGTCGCGTTCCCTGGGACTGAGTCTTAGGCTTGCTGGCAAGTGCCGACAAATTGCAGGACGACTTGGCGCCGGTGCGCCGCGCTGCGATGCTCGGCAACGTAGATGCCTTGCCAAGTCCCGAGGTCCAATCGGCCTCTGCTCACCGGCACATGCAGGCAGACGCCGTTGAGCATGGACTTGATGTGGGCCGGCATGTCGTCGGGCCCTTCCACCTCGTGCACCCATCCGGCTTTCGCCGGCGCGATGCGCTTGAGTGCGGTGACGAGGTCGGTCCGCACGTCCGGGTCGGCATTCTCCTCGATCACCAGCGAGGCCGAGGTGTGGCGCAGAAACAGCAGCAGCGCGCCGTCGCACGCATGGACCTCTTCGAGAAAGCGCGACGCCTCGCGCGTAATCTCGAAGAAGCCTTCGCCGCTCGTCTCCGCCGACAGCACTGCGCTCGCTATCGTATCGACGCGCGCAATCCGAATGTCGGACAATGAAATCACTACAAAATCGCCCGTCCGATCCGGTGCCTGTCAGCTCTTGTGCTGAACCTGGCTCTGTGCGTTGACGATCGCCTCGACAAACCGGTGCCACATCTTGCCGACAAAGGCCATGAGTCGATTGAGATCGGCATCGTCGGGCAAGCGCAGCGTCAGGCTGTTGCCGTTGTCGTCGGGGCCGGCCTCGGGAATCATACCGGGCGGCAGCGGCAGGCCGCGCGAGAGCAGGGCTTGTTTGAGCGCAGCGTTGTCCTTGCGCAGGCGCGCGATCTCGTTCTCGAGGGCGACGCGATCTTCCGGCGCCACGAGGCACGCCCAGCCGACGGCCCGCCGGCTGCATAGCGTGACCTCCCCCGTCTGCGTGTCGAGCCGCAGGAAGCCATCCGCAACCTGGTGGAACTCATAGCGCGCCTCGCCGGCTTGCGGCGTTGTCGCATCGTCTGCAGAAGCGGCTCCGGTCAGAACAAGGGTGGCGATGACGGCGGCGACTGCCTTACTGATCATGGTCATCTCCGCTGCCCGATGTTTGCGGCCGAGTACGCGCGTGCCTATCAATACAACAAAAGGCGTCGTGCTGAGAGAGCCGGCCGCCGAGTCGATGCGGCCGAGAATCGCTGGCGGCCGCCGTAAACAGGCCTGCCGGAGGCTGCCTGCGACGCCGTGCGAAAGCCGATATCTATCATGAATTCAAAGCGTTAGGAGTAAACTTGGGTTTCTTGACTCGGCAGAATCCACTCAGTATGGTCCGCGCGGTTTCAGCGGGCGGCCGTGCCGCGATCACCGTAAGACCGCGAGTGTCGGAAGCATGAGCGACGGCGCGCGCGACAACGGCGAAAGCGAGAACGCGCACACCGACGAAACCGCTCTCTCCGCGAGACTTCAGCGGCTCGGCGAGAGGCTTGCACGCGATCAGGCGAGCCGGCCTTCCGATGGTCCGCCTGA
The DNA here is from genome assembly GCA_030037065.1 of Xanthobacteraceae bacterium. GTDB lineage: Bacteria > Pseudomonadota > Alphaproteobacteria > Rhizobiales > Xanthobacteraceae > BOG-931. The sequence goes on along the minus strand of JASHRW010000055.1, from coordinate 5,477 downwards.
CAGTCGGGCGACGTCTGCATCCGGCTACGCGAAAGGCTTACGACTTTCCAGCGAACTTGTTGCAGGCGTGGTGGTCGGTGCCGGCCTCGGCCTCCTCGTCGATCGCTGGCTCGGGATTTCGCCCTGGGGGCTCATCGTATTGGGAATGCTTGGCTTTGCCGGCGGCGTGCTCACCGTGGTGCGCTCGGTAAGCGCAAAGGACTAAGCCGCAACTTTGGCATTGCACTGCGATTGAACGATGCACATCAACCCGATCGAACAGTTTCAGATCAACAACTGGCTGCTGCTGTTCAACGTGCACGGCCACCAGATCGCCTTCACCAATTCGGCGGCTTATATGCTGCTGATCGTCATCTTGGTCTCGGCGCTGTTCATCGGGGCTACCGCACGGCGCGCGATCATTCCCGGCCGGCTGCAATCGGTCGCGGAAATGACGTACGAATTTATCGCCGCCACGCTGCGCAATTCGACCGGACCGGAGGGAATGAGATTTTTCCCGTTCGTGTTTACGCTGTTCGTGTTCGTCCTGTTCGGCAACCTGATCGGGATCTTTCCCTTCTCGTTCAGCGTGACCAGCCAATTGAGCATCACGGTGATCTTGGCGCTGGTCGTTTTCTTCATGGTCGTGATCTACGGCTTCTGGAAGAATGGCTGGCACTGGGTGAAGCTGTTCGTTCCCAAGGGTGTCCCGGTCTATTTTCTGCCGATGATCGTGCCGATCGAGGTGATGTCGTTCCTCACCCGCCCGGTCTCCCACAGCGTTCGTCTGTTCGCCAACATGCTCGCCGGGCACATTACGCTTCAGGTCTTTGGTGCTTTCATCATCATGCTTGCCGGGGCCGGCGTGCTCGGCATGTTCGGAGCGGTGCTGCCGTTCGCCATGGTGGTCATTCTGTTCGCGCTCGAACTGCTGGTCGACGTCGTGCAGGCCTATGTGTTCGCCATTCTCACCTGCATCTATCTCAACGATGCGATCCACCCGGGCCATTGAAGGGCCGGATTCTCAACCTCGAAAAGGAGCTTTCTCATGGATGCAACCGCCGCAAAATTGATCGGCGCCGGCATTGCCTGTATCGGCATGGGCGGTGCCGGTATCGGCGTCGGCCTGATCTTCGGCAGTTACCTCGGAGCGGCGCTGCGCAATCCGTCCGCCGCGCAGGGCCAGTTCGGCAACCTGATCTTCGGGTTTGCCATCGTCGAGGCGCTCGGCATCTTCTCGCTGCTGATCGCGCTGCTGCTGCTCTATCAATTCTGACCGTTCGCGATCATGGCCGCACCGACCACCGCAACGACCGAAGTTCCCGCGGGACAAAGCAAGTTCCCGCCGTTCCAGTCGCAGTATTACCCGTCGCAGTTCGTTTGGCTGGCGCTGAGCTTCATCCTGCTTTACGTGCTGATGTCGAAAGTGGCTTTGCCGCGCATCGACTCGATCCTGGCCGCGCGCGCCAAGCGGATCGAGGAGGATATGGCGACGGCAAGGCACTTCAAGGAACGCTCGGAAGCGGCCAATACCGCCTATGAAAAATCGCTCGCCGACGCGCGATCCCGCGCCCAAGGCATTGCCAACGAAACGCGCGAGCAGCAAGCGGCGGCGGCCGAGGAGACCAACAAACGGCTGGAGTCCGAACTGCATCAGCGGTTGGCGACGGCCGAGCAGTCGATCACCGCGACGCGTGCGACCGCGATGGGCAACGTGAACGCCGTCGCGGCGGAAGCTGCCGCGGCGATTGTCGAGCGGCTGATCGGCAAGACGCCCGAGCCTCATGAGCTTGAGGCCGCTTTGGGCGGCGCCGGCAAGAGCTGAAGGATCAGACCATCATGCCCGCTCCCGAAACCTGGGTCGCCATCGGTTTCGTCTGCTTTATCGCGGTGCTCGTTTATCTGGGCGCGCACAGTAAGGTCATCGCCGCGCTCGACCGCCGGCAGGCGCGCATCAAGGCCGAACTCGACGAGGCGAGCCGGCTGCGCGACGAGGCGGAGGCCTTGCTCGCCGAATTCGAACGCAAGGGGCTTGCGGCCGAGAGCGAGGCCGCAGCTATCGTCGAAAGCGCCAAAGCAGAAGCCGAACGTCTCGCCGCCGAAGCCAAGCAGCGCATGCAAGACTTTGTCGCCCGCCGCACGAAAATGGCGGAAGCCAAAATTGCTCAGGCCGAGGCGCAGGCGCTCGCCGAGGTGCGTTCCGCGGCGGCCGACGCCGCGGTTGCTGCGGCCGAAAAAATCCTCGCCACCACCGCCAAGGGCAAAGTGGCCGAGGACTTGCTCGCGCGCGGCATCGAAGACTTGAGGCAGAAATTCAATTGAACGTCAGCCGGTGCCGGGAGCCGGTCTAGGCGCTGGCTTGCGCCTTATCCTGGGCTTCGGCCTTTCGTGTCTTTGCTGTGCTTGGGCGGCGAGCGGATCGAAGCCGATATAGACGATATAATTTTCCAGCTCGTCGGTGGGCGAGGGCAGCGGAAAGCTCAAATTGTCCTCGACGTGGGTGAAGATCGGGTTGTCGTCGGCGGACGCCACCATGACCGGGATGATGATCAGTTTGGTCACGATCGTTTTCGACGAGGCCGGTGTTTCATCCACGATGGCGATGCGCAATGGCACGTTGATCTCACCGGGACCGCCCTGCGGCCCGAGGATGATGCGGCCTTCCACGCCGACTTTCATGACCATCTGACCGGCGACGACGGAGCATTGGCGCGCGGCGCGCACGAATGTTCCTTCATATTTCAACGACATGGCCGCGTTGTCGCCGGGCCCATTGATGATCAGCGTCGACGCGCCTTCCCGAATCTGCATGTAAGGGCATTCGACATCGGGTGTCGCGCCGGCGACCGGCTGCGGGCCCTTGTCGGACGATCCGGCAAACAGGTTCGTGATGTCAGCCGGAAGCCATTTATCGCCGCCAGACGCGGCGGGCGTCGGTGCAGGTGTTGCTGCCGGCGCGGGTGCCGGGGTCGAAGCGGCCGGTCCGCCGAAAAAGCCGCCGCCGCCGCTGCAGCCTGCCGCTGGAAGTGTCAGCGCCAGCAGAGCGGCGAGCAAAGCCCGGTCGCGCCAGCGTCTCGAATTTGCGTCCCCCGGCATTCCCCAACCCATCGCCAGACGGCGCTGAACCCGCTGCAAAATCACCGAAAATCCGCGTGACTGGAGGATCATAGCAGGCGAACCGTGGCCATCCCAAGGCGGCTGAAGACGTAAGGTCAAGCTGGTTAAGAGTTTGCGATGTCAGGTAGGCGCGCGTAAAGCAGATGATCCTGCCAGATGCCGTTGATGCAAAGGTATTCGCGGGCATAGCCTTCACGCACGAAACCGTTCTTTTCCAGCAACCGGATCGATCCCGCGTTGGTCGGGATGCAGGCGGCTTCCAGCCGATGCAGCCGCAATGTGGCAAAAGCAAAAGGGATCACCGCCCGCACTGCCGCAGTCATGTAACCGCGGCGTGCGAACGGCAAGCCCATCCAGTAACCGAGACTGGCCGCCTGGGCGACGCCCCGGCGGATATTGGCGAGCGTCAGTCCGCCGACGAGGACGCCGTCGGCATTGCGCACGATCAGGAATGCGTAGCCCTGGTCGGTGCGCAAATCCTCGACATATCGTCTGATGCGCCGCCGGAATGCGCCGCGGCTGAGATCGTCGGCCGGCCAGGTCGGCTCCCATGGCTTGAGGAATTCGCGGCTCGTCTCACGCAGCGCCGACCATTCGCCGTAGTCCGTCATCTGCGGCGTGCGCAGACTGACGCCATCGCCGGCGATCGCGGCGAGCGGCTCGGAAAAATTGATGGTGCGAAAGAACGCCATGCGACTTCAGCGGCAAAAGCCCGTTTCCCGCTCATTCCCGCGCAAGCGGGAATCCAGTTGGAATGGAATTAGGACTGGGCCCCTCCTTTGCACGGGCACGAGCGGAGTATGACCAAGGGTAGCTTATCATGCGGCCCGACGCGTCAAACTCTCGGCAATTGCGGCGGCGCTTTCAAGTCCGGAGCCAAGCCCCAACATGGCGGTCGCCAACTTGCCGCGCCGCAGCAGCGCGCGTCCCGCCGCGCGTGCGTTCTCGACTGTCACGGCCTCCACCTTGGCGACCAGTTCATCGATCGCAAGGGGGCGACCATAGACGATCATTTGACGCGCGAGTTGGCCGATGCGTTCTCCCGAACTTTCCAGCGCCATCAACAGGCCGGCCTTCATTTGCGCCTTGGCGCGCGCGATCTCGGGCTCGGACAGCGTCTCGGCGGTGTTGGCGATCTCGTCGACGACAAGACGCATCAATTCCGAGGTGTCGGCCGCGTCGGTGCCGGCGTACAAACCGAACATGCCCACGTCCGAATAGGCCATATGAAACGAATAGATCGAGTAGCATAGACCGCGCTTTTCGCGGGCTTCCTGAAACAGCCGCGACGACATTCCGCCGCCGAGCACATTGGTGAATGCCTGCAGCGAGTAGAGCGTCGGATCGGTCTGCGGCACGCCGGAGAGCGCGAGCGCGATATGCACCTGTTCGAGGTCGCGCTTCTCGACATGGCTGCCGCCGCCGAAGCTCGCCGGCTCCGGCACTGGACTGGCCGCGCCATTGAAGCTCGAGAAACGCTGTTCCACCTCAGCGACCACGGCCTCGTGGTCGACCGCGCCGGCCGCCGCCACGACCATGTCGGGACCCCGGTAGTTTCTGGCCAGATAGTCGCGCAGCTTGGCGCCGTCGAACGATCTGACCGTCTTGGGCGTGCCGAGAATCGAGCGGCCGAGCGGCTGATCCGGGAAGGCCACGTCCTGCAAGTGTTCGAAAATCAGATCGTCCGGCGTGTCGGCGACCGCGCCGATTTCCTGCACGATGACGTTTTGCTCGCGAGCGAGCTCTTCGCGGTCGAACGCCGGCTCGGACAGGATGTCGGCGAGCACGTCGAGCGCCAGCGGCACATCGGGCTTGAGCACGCGTGCGTAATAGGCCGTGGTCTCCGCGCCGGTCGCCGCATTGAGGTCGCCGCCGACGGCCTCGATTTCCTCGGCGATCTGCCGCGCGCTGCGCCGGCGCGTGCCTTTGAACGCCATGTGTTCAAGAAAATGCGAGATGCCGTGCTCGTCGCGGCGCTCGTCGCGGCTGCCGGCGTTGACCCAGACGCCGAGCGACGCAGTCTCGAGGTGCGCCATCGTGTCGGTCACCACGTTGATGCCGGATTTCAGTTTCGTCACCGCAACGCTCATGCTGCCGCTCCTTCCTGCGCGGCGCGACTCGTCGCCAGAACGAAACGCTCGACCGCTGACTGCTCCGCCGGCAGCACGGTGACGCGTTCCGGACGGGTATCGAGATCGGAAAACCATTCCGGCAATGCCGGCCGCATGCCGCAAGCCGCCTCGACGGCGTCGGGGAATTTCGCCGCGTGCGCGGTCGACAAGACCACCATCGGCACCGCCGGGTCGCCGGGCTCTTTCTCGGCGGCCGCAATGCCGACCGCGGTGTGCGGATCGACGAAACTGCCGGTCTCGCGGTTGACC
>JASHRW010000390.1 GCA_030037065.1 Xanthobacteraceae bacterium | reverse complement strand
CAATCAGCGCGCTCAGTTGTTTGTCGATAGTGGTCTGCGCTTTCTGCAGGCAGTCTTCGTAATCGTTGGTGCTCAGCTTCTGCGCGTCGCAGGCCTGATCCGCCGGCGTCGGCGGTGTTGCCGGCGGGGCTGCGGCGGTCTGGCCGCACGCCGCAGTCACGGCGGCGGCGATTGCCAGCAGCGCAACGAACGCGGCAAATGTCTTGCCCATGGGCTCCCCCCCCCCCTCGAATTCGCGTAACCTGCCGCGATCCTGACATGGTGGCTCAGACGGTACAATTGATCCGCTCGCCCATGATCCTCTCTTGCCCATGATCCGCTTATCCACGACGCGGCGGAAGCCGCGGCTGCGGCGCGCTATCGCGGAACATGGCGATGCTGGAAAGCATCGCCATCGCGCGGTTACGGCAGTTCCCGCCGCGCCAGCGCGATCGCCACGTTACCGAGGCGTAACTTGTATCCGCCGGGGACCGATTTTATTTATGTGGGAATTAGGCCGGCTGGGCGGCTCCCCCATCCCCCGACACCCAGCCGCCCAGTCAGAAGCCTAACGTTGAGGCAACAAACTCCCAACAACCCCGAGCGCGTACCCGGCTTGGGGTTCTTTTTTGTGGCGGAACCCGACCCCAATTCTCGTCGCGTTGCGATTATTGTGGATTGTGGCCTTGCCGCCACAGACGCGACACCGGCATGGCCCGCAGCCCCGCCGGCGAACGCGTCCGGCCTCCCTGCGCACACGTTGAACGTCAACCGGGCGATGCAGTTGTAGCGGTCCGCGCATGATCGCGCCCCGCGAGTTGCAGCGTACGCGACGCCGCCCGGTTCTACCGAAAGCGTTGCCGATATGACACAGGTGCGGAAATAGGCGGAAGTGCGGCCCCGGCGTCGCTCGACAGCCCGCCGCGGCTGTTCCATGGTTCTGGCAATTGGCCGGCGAGGGCCGGGATCGGCGTTCGACCGGCGGGGGCGGGGTCATCCGGCATGTATCGGCAAGTGTTGCGAACGGCAGCCCTGATCCTGGCGATCGGACTGCAAAGTCAGGCCGTGCGCGCCCAGGACAATCCGATCCTGAAATTCCTCTTCGGCAATCAGGACCCGCGCCTGACCGCGACCGGCATCGGCATTGGGGCCGCCGCCACCGGCGCCTCCTACGCGCTCACCCACAAGCACGGCGTGCCGGCGACGCGGATTGCGTCGCCCGGCTTTGCCTACGCGATCACATCGTTCGGCTGCGCCGTCGTCTATCCCATTATCGGAACGATCGTGCTGCATCGCGAACTCACCCCGCGCGAGGCCTATGCGGGAATCGCCGGCTGCTTCATTCCCTTCATCGGTCCATGGATCGTCGAGAGGACGCTGCCGCACACGGCGTGGAATGACGGCATATCGCCGGGCCTTTCGCCGCGCCACCACCCTTATCGCCATCGCCGCAAGCACCCCTGAACCGCGCGCTGGCCGCCCGTCCCGGGGCATGCCGCTCGCCGTCCCGGTCGGCATCGTCATGGCGATGGCGGGGGCCGCCCAAACCCGTTGAAACCGGCGCAGATCGCCTATACGCAATCGCTGGCGAACGCGAACCGGCAAAGACGGCGAAACTTTCCGCACCACGATGAAATGGCGGGCGCTGTCGCTTGTCGCCGCGACGATCGCTGCCGTTCTCTTGGTCTATGTGTCGTAAGTCGAGTCCGGGAATTGCAATGAATCAAGTCGACGCGAGCAGCTTTCACGAGATCGGCCGCTCGGTCCGGCGCAAGGAAGACTTCCGCCTGCTCACCGGCAAGGGGCATTTCGCCGACGATTACAACATGCCGGGCCAAGCCTGGACCGTGATGGTGCGTTCGCCGCACGCGCATGCGCGCATCGTGCGCATCGATGCGGCGAAAGCGCGCGCCATGCCGGGCGTGCTCGCCGTGTTCAGCGGCGCCGATTGCGCCGCCGACGGGCTGCGCCCGTTCAATCACAACGCGGTGCCGTCGACCAAATACGACATGAAGCTGACCGGTCCCGGCGGCGGCTCGGTGTTCGTCGGCCGCCATATGCTGCTGCCCGCCGACAAGGCCCGCTATTTCGGCGAGGCGGTCGCCATGGTGGTTGCTGAAAGCCGCGAACAGGCCGAGGACGCCGCCGACGCGGTGGCCGTCGATTACGAACCGTTGCGCTTCCTCGAACGCACCGAAGACGCGGTCGTGCCCGGCGCACCCGCGGTGTGGGACGAGGCGCCCAACAATGTCCTCGTCGACGCGTTCTTCGGCGACCACGCCGCCACCGAGCGTGCGTTTGCCGCCGCCGACCATGTGATCGGCCACGAATTTCACGTCGGCCGCATCATGCCGCTGCCGCTGGAGCCGCGCGCCGGGCTTGCTCATTACGATGCCGCCAGCGGAAACTACACCCTCTACTTCTCGACCGGCGGGCCGGGCATCGTGCGGCAGCGGCGGCAGTTCGCCGCCGCGCTCGCTATCGACCAGGAAAAGCTACGTCTGGTCGCGCTCGATACCGGCGGCAATTTCGGCACCAAGAACCGCCCCTATGTGGAGCACGCGCTCGCATTGTGGGCGGCGCGCAAGCTCGGCCGCCCGATCAAATACCGGGCGACGCGCCACGAATCCATGCTCACTGAATATCAGGGTCGCGATCTCGCGACCAAGGTCGAGCTGGCGATGCGCAAGGACGGCCGCTTCCTCGCCATGCGCGCCGAAAACGTCATGAACGTCGGCGCGCATTGCGTGTCGCTCTCCCCGCTCGCCAAAGGCGCCGGCCTGATCACCGGTTCCTACGACATTCCGGCCGCCACGCTCCGCGCGCGCGGCATCTTCACCAACACCGTGCCGAATAACGTGATGCGCAGTTCGGGGCGCCCGGAAGTGACGTTCGCCATCGAGCGGCTGATCGACATGGCGGCGGCCGAATTCGGTTTCGACCGCATCGCGCTGCGCCGGCAAAATCTGATCCGGCCGGAGCAGTTTCCCTACACCAATGCGGTCGGCTCGACCTACGACAGCGCCACTTTCGAAGCCAATATGGACCTCGGCATGAAAATCGCCGATTGGGGCGGCTACGAAAAGCGCCGGCAGGAGGCCGCCGCGCGCGGAAGGCTGCGCGGGCTCGGCTTTGCCAATTACATCGAATCCTCCACCGGCTCGCCGCGCGAACGCGCCGAGATCACCGTCACGCCAACCGGCCGCGTCGAGGTCGTACTCGGCACGCAGCCGAGCGGCCAAAGCCATGAAACCAGCTTCGCCCAAGTCGCCGCCGATCTGTTGTGCGTTCCGATCGATAACGTCGAGATCATTCTGGGTGACACCGAAGTGGTCAAGGAAGGCGGCGGCTCGCATTCCGGACGTTCGATGCGTCATGCCGCAACCGTGCTGTCGCTGGCCGCGCCCGAGCTGATCGAGCAAGGCAAGGCGCTTGCCGCCGACATTCTCGGCGTTGCGCCCGCCGACGTCGACTTTGCGGCCGGCCGCTTCGTCTCGACCCGCGCCAACCGCACCTTCGACTTTCTCGAACTCGCCAAGGAAGCACAGGCGCGCGGCGGCGTCCTTAAAGTGGTCAAGGACAACGAAATGCACACGCCGGTCTTTCCCAACGGTTGCGCGGTGTGTGAGGTCGAAGTCGATCCCGCGACCGGCCGCGTTCACCTGACCCGTTATGCTGCGGTCGACGACGTCGGCCGCTGCATCAATCCGATGACGGTGGACGGCCAGACCCACGGCTCGATCGCCCACGGCGTCGGCGAAGCGTTGTTTGAGCAAATCTGCCTCGATCCGGCGAGCGGACGCCCGCTCACCGAATCGTTCGAGGAATACGGCATGCCGTCGTCCACCACGCTGCCGCCGCTCACGACCGAAATCGTCGAGGTGCTCTCGCCGACCAACCCGCTCGGCATCAAATCCGGCAGCGAAGGCGCCACCGCCGGCGCGCCGGCCGCAATCATCAGTGGCCTCGTCGATGCGCTGAAAGACTTCGGCATCCGCGACATCGCCATGCCGGCGACGCCGCTCGCCGTCTGGCAGGCGATTGAGAACGCAAAAGCCGGATCGCAAGCCAACAACAAAGCCCGGCACGGGAGCTGGAAATGGCGCGCGTGAGTATAAAAGTGAACGGCAAGGACGAAGCGTGCGAGATCAAGCCGCGCACGCTGCTGGTGGAATTCCTGCGCGACCATCTCGGCCTCACCGGAACCCACGTCGGCTGCGACACGACGCAATGCGGCTGCTGCATCGTGCTCATCGACGGCAAGGCGGTGAACTCGTGCACGATGCTGGCGGTACAGGCCAACGGCGCGGACGTTACCACCATCGAGGGGTTGGCCGACGGCGGCAAACTGCATCCGATGCAGGCGGCGTTCCGCGAGCATCACGCGTTGCAATGCGGCTTCTGTACGCCGGGATTCATCATGAGCGCGCTCGAACTGGTGGCGAAGAAGAAAAATCCGACCGAAGCCGACATCCGCTACGGTCTCCTCGGCAACATGTGCCGCTGCACCGGCTACGAGAATATCATCAAGGCCGTCAAAGCCGGCGCCGAAGCCATGGCAAGGGTTGGGTAGGAAATCCGCCGTGGACGATTTCAACTATCACGAGCCGAGAACGCTGGCCGAGGCCGCGGTGGTGCTGCACGCCGCGCGCAATGGAGTGTATATCGCCGGCGGCATGTCGCTCATTCCGGCGCTCAAACACCGCCGGGTGCGCCCGTCCGATCTGATCGATCTGCGTCTGATCGACGGCCTCGCCGGCATCCGCCGCGAGGCGGACACGCTTGTCATCGGCGCGATGACCAAGCATGCCGACGTTGCCGGCTTGGACATCGTGCGCAATTCCATTCCCGATCTCGCGCGGCTCGTCGGCGAGATGGCCGATCCTTCGGTGCGCAACCGCGCCACGCTCGGCGGCTCGATTGCCCATGCCGATCCGGCATCGGACTATCCGCCAGCGCTGCTGGCGCTCGAAGCGATCATCGTCACCGACACGCGCCGCATCGCCGCTGCAGAATTTTTCACGGGCCCGTTCACGACCGGTCTGCGCAAGGGCGAGATCATCACGGCGGTCAATTTCCCGATTCCCGACAACGCCGCTTACGTGAAGTTCGCCAACGTCGCTTCGCGCTATGCCATTGTCGGCGTGTTCGTCGCCAGGCGCGCCGGCAAGGTGTGCGTTGCGGTGACGGGCGCAAAACCGTGCGTGTTCCGTTTTGGCGAAATGGAAAGAGCCTTGGAAAATTCGTTCACACCTGATGCCATCAAAGCGATTGTCATGTCTGCGCAAGGTTTGACCGCCGACATCCACGGCACGCCGGAATACCGCGCCCACCTGATCGGCGTAATGGCGCAGCGCGCCGTGGCGTCTGCCGCGGCCAAGCCACGGCCGGCCTGACCGGAAGCACGCCGGCGCAGCCGCCGAATCACGGGCTTGCGTCTTGATCTGGATCAAAGCGCAATCGCGGCGGCACGGCATAATCGCCCGTGAATTGCGGGGCGCGCTTCCATGCTTGAACAGCTCAGCGAGCATATCCGCTTTTGCTACGAGCGTTCGTCGCAAATCGACGCGCGCGCCGCGCAGACGGTCGGGCCGCTGAAGTCCTATGACCTGATCCTGGCACGATGGTGGGCGCATCTGGCCCGCAGCTATGAATATGCCGAAAGTGTCGAGCGCTTCTTGCTGGACGCCGACAGCGACGCCGAGACGCGGCGCGCGTGGAAACAGCAGGCGGTCTGGACGCGCGTTGCCGTCGCACCCTACGACCGCGATCTTCGTTTGGCGGTACTCGACGCGGATGGCGTCGCCCACGCGCTGGTGTTCGCTTGCCGCCGCGTGTTAGGCGGGTGGGTCAAATCGTACACCAAAGAACGCGTCGATATCGATCCGACTCATTGGCAGGAATGGAGCGACGACTCTCAGACCAACTGCTCTGATTGTTGACCTCATCCTAAAAATACGTGCCGAATGCCTCAAGGCGAGGAGTGAGACGGCGCCAAATTGCTTGCTGTGGATTGTCGCGGCGCGGCCACACGGTGTCCACAGAGGCGCCATCTTAGGGAGGAAAGTGAACGCTGGCGTGTCGGGAGTCGGGGACTGAGGACTCACGATTGGGAGTTCGCCGTGTTCAAGCTGCGTGCCTTCGATCCAGTCGCAATAGCCGTCATGGGCTTTGGCATCCTGGTGATTGCCGCCGTGGCGCTTTTGTTCTGATGTCCCGCCGGTTTGCCGCACCCTCTCATATCGCGAGCTGCAGCCGCGGGGCCGTTGTAAAGCCCGCAATTTTCATCGCGGCCTATAGACCGATTTGCCGATGCCGCCTTCGATTGCGGCGAAGGCAGACTTAAAACCGCGTCGCCTTCTGCGCGCCGCGTGATCGGTGTAGGCTGCGCGCCATGTCACGGCATCAAGCCCTCGCCCGCGCCGCCGCTTTCTGTGAAAGCTTCAATTTACGGGTTCCGATCTTGATGGCGCCGATGGCCGGCGCCTGCCCGGCCTCGCTCGCCATCGCGATTGCCAATGCCGGCGGCCTGGGCGGCTGCGGCGTGCTGACCCTGCAGCCTGCCGCAATAAAGGCTTGGGCGGCGGAGGTGCGGGCCGCCAGCAATGGCGGCTTTCAGCTCAATCTGTGGATTCCGGATCCGCCGCCCCGGCGCGATGCGACCGCCGAGCAAGCGGTGCGGCGTTTTCTCTCCATGTGGGGGCCCGAAGTCGCTCCGGCAGCCGGCGACTTCACGCTGCCGAATTTCGAAGCGCAGTGCGACGCCATGCTGGAAGTCGGACCGGCCATCGTCTCCTCCATCATGGGGCTTTATCCCGAGCGCTTCGTGACGCGGATGAAGGAGAAGGGCGTCAAATGGTTTGCGACGGTGACGACGGTCGGCGAAGCGAGAGCTGCCGCCAGCGCCGGCGCCGACGTCATCGTCGCCCAGGGCATGGAAGCCGGCGGCCATCGCGGCGCTTTCGATGCGACGAAAGCCGAAGCCCGCATGGTCGGCCTGATCAGTCTGCTGCCGGCGGTCGTTGACGCGGTGAATATTCCGGTTGTCGCCACGGGCGGAATTGCCGATGGGCGCGGCGTCGCCGCCGCACTGCTGTTAGGCGCTTCCGCCGTGCAGGTCGGCACCGCCTTTCTGCGCTGCCCCGAAGCTAAAATCGCTCGCGCCTGGGCGGACGCGATCGGTCGCGCTGCGCCGGAAGACACCACGGTGACCCGCGCCTTTTCGGGACGCCCGGGCCGCAGCATTGCCAATGCTTACGTGCGGGCGGCGATGGACGCCGCGGCGCCGCCGCCGGCCCCCTACCCTGTGCAACGCGGGCTGACCCAGCCCATGCGCGAGGCCGCTGCGAAGGAAAGCGACAGCGAGCGCATGCAAGCGTGGGCTGGCCAATCGGCCGGCTTGGCATTAGCCGAGCCCGCCGGCGATGTCGTGCGGCGGCTATGGCAGGACGCGCAGGCGCTGCTCGGATAGCAAAAGCCGTGCCGACCTGCGCTCTCAGGCGGAGGAAACATAGCAGCGCTTCACATGCGGATAGCCCCGCCCCTTGCTGGGAGGAATTGGGGAAGCTGCTAAGATGGCGGCGCGCGCGACCACATTGATCGCGGGCGTTCGGTTTGGCCATGAAAGGATCGATCCAATGGCGAAGAAGCGATCGGAAAGCGTCTACCGGATTGTCGATGTTGTCGGGGTCAGCGAAAAATCGTGGGAGGATGCCGGGCGCAATGCGGTCGAAACGGCGGCTGGCTCACTGCGCGATCTGCGCGTCGCCGAGGTCACCAAGATGGACATGCGGGTGGAGAACGGCAAAGTCACCGCGTTTCGCACTCGCGTGGCGCTCTCGTTCAAATACGAGACCTGAAAGCTCCGGCTCGCTCCTCGTTGAAGCGATCTATCCGGCAATTCGCTGATCGAGCGCCAAACGCCGAGATCAGTCCAGGGGGGCTTTGACGCCGGTCTCGCGCGCGTGCAGGTCGAGCCACCTTCCCTCGACATCGCGGCTCATCATGTAGACCTTGCGGCTCGTTGGATCGCCGTAGCGGGTGCACAGCTCGGCGAGGCTGGGGATTGCGCGGTAGCTTTCCCGATAGGCGCGTTCGCGCTCGGCGAAAATCGCCTCGCAGGATGACTTTTCCAGCCGGTCGATATTGCTCTCGTTGACGTCGAGCTTAAGCACCAGCTTGCGCGGTTTATCGGCGGTCTGCATCATGATCGGAATCCATTCCCGCTCAGACCGCCAATCCTGGAATTTCCCATGTCGCAGCGCGGCGATCCGCTCCGGCAGGGCATCGCGAATCTCCTCGGTGATGCGCTCGGCTTCGTATCGTGTGGCGAGCCCGGCATAGAAGAACAACGTCGCATAGCGATTGCGCACTTCGCCGGGGATGCCGTCGAGGACATCCAACAGGCGCTCGAAATGGGGCAGCGCATTTTGCGTGACGAACAGCCTTTCGTGACGGACCATGCCGCGCTCGCCGCCAAGCCTTAAGATCGCGGTCTGGTAATCGAAGTCGCCGCGTCGCCCGTTCCAGCGATCATGAACTTCACCGTAGCCCGCAAGCGACGTGTGCAACCCGATAATACCTGCCGCCCGCCGTTCCTCCAGCCAAGTCGCTAGCGCATCACCCTGCCGAATCCTCAAGCCGCCGAGATTGAGAATCTGAAACTTGCCGCCGCGCCGGGCGCGCAGCCGCGCGACACCCTTGAGAATCTCCAGGTCATAATCGAACGACGGGCCGACAAAGACGCCGATATCGAGATCGTCGCGGCGCTCGGCAGCCTTCCAATCGTGAAAGCGGTGAACGAGTTGCTCGAAACGCGCAAACGGCAGGCTGCTGCCCTTGCGCGTTTCCGTAATCAAGCAATAGCGGCAGATGTGGGCGCACGGCGCGTGGCGAAGCGAAAGCCGCAATCCCTTCCCGACGATTTCTCTCGGCATCGCTACGACCCTTAAGCCGGCGGCCTCATTCACGCGCCCGCTATGTCGGAACCCCCCGGAGTCGGCGGGACGAACGGGGTAAACAGGCGCCTTCGAGCGCAATCAGCTTCACGATCGAGGTGCCGGTCGGATTGGGCCGCACCGGCAAGCGCAACGCGAACGTCCCGCGTGTTGCGCCATCGTCGCGCGGGCTTTGCAGAACAAGATCGCGGCGCGAGCGGTGCAGCCAGTAAAGCACTTCGAGCCGCTCATACTCGGTAATCCGTTCCAGCGCCAGCGCCCAGGTTTCGAACACCTCGATGCGGCAGGTCGGCCCGTCGTGACGGCCCTGGCGCGGACAATCCATCCGCGAGGTCCAAGGCGTGTGGATGCGGCCGATGAAGATCAGTCCGGCATCCGTTGCTTCCGGCCACTCGATCGCCCGCTCGGCCGCACGTATCTCGTCTTGCCGTACCATCGCGTCTTGTCCGTGCGGCAACGCAATACTTGCGCGACCTGCGATCTTCTTGCACCAGTGTCTCACGTTATATACACCGATATATGACGAACGGCGAGTGGACACTTCGGTACTGCGCACCGCGCTGAGCGTCGTAGCGAACCGGAATCGGGGGAACAGATATGCGACTCTTTCAGTCCATGATGGCGGCCGCCGTGTTGATCGCGGTTTGCCTCGTCGCCGGCCGAGCAGATGCGGATCAGGTCAACGTCGCGGTGGCGGCAAACTTTACCGCCCCGGCGAAGGAGATCGCCGCTGCGTTCCGGCAGAAATCAGGACACGAAGCCGTCTTGAGCTTCGGCTCATCCGGGCAATTCTACACGCAGATCACGCAGGCTGCGCCGTTCCAGGTATTTCTTTCTGCTGATCAGGAGCGTCCGAAAAAACTCGCCGATAACGGCCTCGCCGTGCCAGAGAGCCGCTTCACCTATGCGATCGGCAAACTGGTTTTGTGGAGCAAGAAGCCCGGCTACGTGAAGGGCGAAGAAACGTTGCGCAATGATGCTTTCGCTAAGCTGTCGATTTGCAATCCAGTGGCGGCGCCCTACGGAGAAGCCGCCGTCGAAACTTTGCGGTCGCTCAAGCTCTACGATTCGCTGAAACCGAAATTCGTCTTGGGCGCCGATATCATGCAGGCCTTCCAGTTCGTCGACACTGGCAACGCCGAACTCGGCTTCGTGGCGCTGTCGCAGCTTACCGGCAACGTCGGCGGCTCACGCTGGGTCGTACCACAGGAGCTTTACAAGCCGATCCGCCAGGACGCCGTTCTTCTGAAAAAAGGGGCGAGCAGCGAAGCGGCCAAGGCCTTCCTCCAATTCCTCAAAGGCCCCGAAGCGCGCGCTATCATCGAAAAGTACGGCTACGCACTCGACTCAAGCAATTGACGCCGTGGCCGGAAGCCTTGCACCGGACATCTGGATAGCCGTTCGGCTGACAATCGAGCTTGCGGCGGTCACGACGATCGCCGTGTTGCTGATCGGCACGCCGATCGCATGGTGGCTCGCCCGCACGCACCTGTGGTGCAAAGAGATCGTTGCCACGATCGTAGCGATGCCTCTCGTCCTGCCGCCGACTGTTTTGGGATTCTATCTTCTGCTCTTGCTTGGTCCTGACGGCCCCGGCGGCCGCATCGCCGGTCTCTGGGGCGGGCAGACGCTGGCCTTTTCTTTCACAGGGCTTGTGATCGGTTCGGTTGTTTATTCGCTGCCGTTTGTCGTGCAGCCTATCCGTAACGCCTTCGAAGCCATCGGCGAACGGCCGCTCGAGGTCGCCGCTACGCTGCGGGCACCGCCGTGGCGGGCGTTCTGGACGGTCGCCGTGCCGCTGGGACGCCCTGGCTTCCTCACCGCGGCCGTGCTCGGGTTTGCGCATACCGTGGGCGAGTTCGGCGTGGTGCTGATGATCGGCGGCAATATTCCGGGCGAAACCAAAGTGCTCTCAGTCGCCGTCTACGATTATGTCGAGACATCGCAGTGGCGCGAGGCTAGCATCTTGTCGGGCGGCATGGCCATATTCGCTTTCGCCGTCATTTTGTCGATGATTTTGATTCAGAAGCGCGTGGCGCGTATCGGCAAATGAACCGCGCTGGATCGATCGAGGCTGCTTTCAAGGGGCAGCTTGGAAGCTTTACGCTCGATGCGGAATTCACCGCGCCTGCGTCGGGAGTGACGGGACTGTTTGGACCGTCGGCAAGCGGCAAGACGACACTGTTGCGATGCATCGCCGGATTGCAGCGCTTCGCCGAAGGCTATTGTGCTGTAGACGGCGAACTCTGGCAGGACAAATCGTCGTTCCGGCCGACGCATCGACGCGCGGTTGGCTATGTCTTCCAGGAAGCCAGTCTGTTTCCCCACCTCTCCGTGACCGGCAATCTGCTCTATGGGACTCGCGGGCGCAGCCCCAAGCCGCCCGCTGACTCCATTGGCTTTCAGGACGTCGTGACGCTCCTTGGACTTTCAACACTTGTCGATCGCTCGCCCAAGCACTTGTCCGGCGGCGAGCGCCAGCGCGTCGCCGTCGGCCGGGCGCTGTTGTCGCAACCGAAACTGCTGCTGATGGACGAGCCGCTCTCGGCACTCGATGCACAGACAAAAAGCGAAATACTGCCATTCCTGCAGCGCCTGCGGGATTCTTTATCCTTGCCGATCATCTATGTCAGCCACGACATGCGGGAAATCGAACGCCTGGCCGAGTACCTTATACTGATGGAGGCCGGCCGCGTGCGAGCGGCAGGACGGCTCAACCAACTGCAAAGTGATCCAGCGGCTCCGCTGGCTCGTGAACAAATCGCGACCGTGACGTTTGATTCCGTCGTCAGCGGCTACGATGCGGGGTATGGGTTGGCCACGCTGACCGTCGAGGGTGGTCAATTCATCGCGCCGATGGCAAACGTGACGATCGGCAACCGTCAAAGAGTGACGATCGCTGCGGCAGACGTAAGCTTGGCGCGTGAACTGCCCCTGAGAACAACCGTTCTCAATAATCTGCCGTGCCGAATTGTGTCGGTGACCCGCATTGCGACGAGCGAAATGATCGTCGTACTCGGGCTCGGCACGGATGGACTCGGCGGCCGCCTGCTCGCGCGTATTACGCGGTGGTCTTGGGACCAAAACAAATTCGCCGAAGGCATGGCGATTTACTGCCAGATCAAGAGCGTCACGCTGCTGGCTTCGTAAGTACGTTTCCCGGCGGACGTTTTACAGAAACTAATGCGGCTGCTGGCCAAGCGCCTTGTACGTGGCAATCGCCAATACGCCAATTATGATGAAAGCCGTCCAATCCACTGTCGGTAAGAGCGGCGTGTTCGCGCCTCCGAATTTCCCGCGATGTAGCAATTGGGAACGTTTGCGCGTCCAGAAACCTTCCCTGCGTCCTAGTTGAGCAATCGGGGCTCGTTGGTAGACCGATCGAGGCTTTCCTGCTCCATCCCGCATTGCCCCTCTTGTCTAAGCGTCTGGCCGATTGCTCGACAGGCATCGAAGGGGATAGCGAACGACACTTGAAAGCCATCATCGGTGCACAAGGTCGCGATCAAACTCTTTTCATCGCAGCTTTCAATCAACCATCGATCCAGCGAGAAAACATAGCGCGACGATTGGCTGTGCGTGCGCCGCTCCAGCGCCTTCGAAAGCATCTGCGGCAGAGTCATCACGATCGACTCGGCTTGATCGAACGGAAAGTCGACCGAAACCGGCTGCCCGTCATCATCCAGGAATTCCAGGCGAATGGCGCGGCCTTCCTTGATGACGCTGCAGGTCGTCAGCCGGCTACTGGTCACGTTCCGAGACATCGCCCACGCTTTCCCGGCGCTCAAGATGGCCGACCTGGGATTACATCACGTTATATCCTACCATATATAACGAATAAGCAATGTGCAATGCGTCGGCAGGCTCATCGCCATGCCTTATTGTTTTTCCATCAGTATCTTGCGAGGATGCAACGGCGGAGAAGATGATGGATACACCGGGAAACAGGATCGCCGTGGTCCGGGGAGCCTCGAGCGAGGTCCAGGAGGTTTTTCGAACGCTGGTCGAGCGTTGGCGCCCTGCGGTCCGTCTGGCCGGCCTCATCGCGGAGCCCCACGGACTGCCCGATCGGGCCTGCAGCGCCGGCTTTCTCCGTCATCTGACAAGCGACGAGCGCTTCTCGATCTTCCACGATCTCGGACCTAGCGCGACGGCGTGTCATCTCGATGGCGTTGGCGCGCTCACCGCAGCGGATGCGGTGCGGCGGGATATTGCCGCCGGATGCGATCTGGTGCTGCTCAGCAAGTTCGGCAAGCTTGAGGCCGACGGCAAGGGACTGTTCGGCGCGTTCACCGCCACGCTCGACGCGCATATCCCGCTTTTGACATCGATTTCACCCGCTTGTCAGCCACAGTGGGAGAAGCTCGCCGGCAAATCCTACACCGTGCTGCCGGCGGACCCGGATCGGATCGCCGCGTGGTGGCGGGCCGTTCGAAAGATGCCGGCGCCGTTGCACGGTGCGGCGGCATTGTAGTTCTTGATTCGCCAGCGCTTTGATTCGCCAGCGCGTCGCCGCGGCTCGTTCCCTGCAGATTTGTTTGGAAGCGGCGTCACACCCGCGGTGACAGGGCTATCGCATATGGAAATTATCGGGTCGCATCCACCGTTGGGAAAGACTTCGCACGTGCTCGTCGACACCGAGCCGAGGAATCGGATCGGGAACAGAGCAGAATCGAAGCGAGAACGGTCGGCACCGGCGTTGGACGCACAACGCTCGATGGACCCGTCTGCAAGCGTGCTTTTTTCCAAATGCGATTCCCCTGCCCGCGGTGAGCCCCGACCTTGACATTCCCAAAATATTTCTATATTCGTTGAAATATGGAAACGATGAGCGCAGTTGCGGCGTTGGCCGCCCTCGCCCAGGAAAACCGCCTGGAAATCTTCCGCTTGCTGGTCCAGGCCGGCCCGGAAGGCATGGCCGCCGGCCAAGTCGCCGAGAAGCTTGGCCTTGCCCCTAACACGCTGACATTTCATTTCGACCGGCTCCGTTTTGCCGGCTTGGTCACTGTTCGCCGCGACGGCCGCTCGATGATCTATGCGGCGCGCTATGAGGCGATGAACGGTCTTGTTTCCTTCCTCACCGAGAACTGTTGCCAAGGCGCACAAGAGAATTGCGCGCCCGTGGCGGTCTGCAAACCGAAGAGGGTTGCCCATGAAGCGGTTTCACGTTCACGTCGCCGTTGACGACCTGAAACAGTCCATCGGCTTCTATTCGGCGCTGTTTGCTGCGAAGCCATCCGTTATCAAGACCGATTACGCCAAGTGGATGCTTGACGATCCGCGCGTGAATTTTGCCATCTCGACCCGTGGCCGACAACCGGGCCTAGACCATCTCGGCATTCAAGCCGAAAGCGGCGGCGAACTGACAGAGATTTACGCCCGGCTGCGCAAGGCGGGCGGCATCATCATCGAGCAAGGCCAAACGTCTTGCTGCTACGCCAAGTCGGAAAAATCCTGGATTGACGATCCGGCCGGTATCTCATGGGAGACCTTCCACACGACGGGCGAAAGCACCGACTACGGCGACGGTAGCGGTGAGCGTGTCGCGCGAGTCGCTCATGAGAAATCCTGTTGCGCGCCCGCGGCGAAAGTCGCCGAACCTGCCGCCGCGTGCGGCTGTTCGTGAGCCGCGTCGTGCTCGATCAATGTTGCAACAGCGATCTTGGCTACCTCCTATTGCAGATCAACGTCATCTGCCTGCTGCCGGCCTTGATCGGCGCAACAGCCATCGCGAAGCACTCCGCATGGTTCGGCGGTACTGCCGTAGCCTCGCAATCGCTCGCCGAGAGGTAGAACCATGGCCGAACCATACAACGTGCTTTTCCTCTGCACCGGCAATTCGGCGCGCTCCGTTATGGCGGAAGCGATCCTGAACAAGGTAGGCGCGGGGAAATTCCGCGCCTACAGCGCCGGAAGTCACCCAAAGGGGCAAGTGCATCCCGAAACCATTCGGCTGTTGCAAAGCCTCGGCTACAACACGTCGGGTTTTCGGTCCAAGTCGTGGCACGAGCTTGCCAAACCCGGCGCGCCACCGCTCGATTTTGTTTTCACCGTCTGTGACAACGCGAAGGGCGAGACGTGCCCAGTGTGGCCCGGTCAACCCATGACGGCGCATTGGGGCGTCCCCGATCCGGTCGAGGCCAAAGGCGCCGACGCCGAAATCGCGTTCGCCTTCAAGGATGCATACCGGATGCTCAATCAGCGCATCGGCATTTTTACGTCGCTGCCGCTGCGCTCGCTCGATCAACTGACGCTCCAAAACAAGCTCCAGGAAATTGGCAACGTCGGAAAAGCGGTCGAGCCGACGTGAAACGCATCGTTGCCGAGTTTTTAGGGACGGCGTTCTTGCTCGCGGGCGTCGTCGGCAGTGGCATCATGGCTGCGAAGCTCGCGGACGCTAACGGCGCGCTCGCCCTTCTCTGCAACACGCTTCCGACCGGAGCCATTCTCGCCGTCTTGATCCTGACGTTCGGTCCCGTGTCGGGCGCGCACTTCAATCCGGCCGTCAGCTTCGCAATGGCATTGCGCCGCGAACTGCCGCCGCGTGTCACAGCAATGTATGTCGCCGCGCAAGTCATCGGCGGCATCGGCGGCGTGCTCGCCGCGCACGCCATGTTTGAGCTTCCCTTATGGCAATTGTCGATGAACGCTCGAACAGGTCCGGGCCAATGGTTTGCGGAATTTGTCGCCACGTTCGGGCTGTTGCTGACGATCCTCGGATGCGCCGCGCGGACTCCTGCCGCCATCCCCTACGCGGTCGGCCTCTACATCACAGCGGCCTATTGGTTTACCGCGTCAACGTCGTTCGCCAATCCCGCCGTGACCATCGCGCGCGCCTTATCGGACACCTATGCGGGCATCGCCCCGGCGGGCGTGCTGGCGTTCATCGCCGCTCAGCTTATCGGCGCGCTCGCCGCCGTCGCGCTGGCGCGTTGGCTGTTTGAGAAGTGATCTCTCGGGCAATAGACTTTAGCCGCGCGCCATGTCCCAGATGGAAAGGTGCGTCGTGCATCGCAGCAAATCCTCTCCTAACCATGATCGCTTCAGGTCGCTTTCGACTGACGCACCCGGCTTCACCTGCGGGCTAACGTTCGCGCCCCAAAGCGGATGATTCGGTGCCCGCAATTCAAAAAAGGCCGCACTCTCCGCACGTTAGCTGAGAAAGTGCGAATCATGGCAGCGCAGTCACAATTGCGCGTCTGCGAATCAAACAAACAGCGAAGAAAGAGTCTCGTCAGATCAGAGGGATGGCTTCGACCAAACGAATCTTTTGAATTGCGCTGCGCGGCGAACTAAAAGAAATCATCTCGCTCGTCTTAAGGGACGTCAACCGGTGACGGCCGATTGATGCGAGTGGGAGCGGTGCCCGGGACGGGGCTCGTAACTTCGTCCGCGGGCGGTTCGGAAACTCGCCCGGCCGGCCACGACGCCGGTCTGCCAGGAGCTGGCTGCCCGGGGCGCGGATCGGTTGTCCGCGACCATGAAGCGCGGGACCGGACTGAGCCAAGGCCGTGAGGCCTTTGGCGAGAACCGCGGTAGAGCGCCGAGAGGCGAGCGCGTCTCCCAAAAGGGGCGCGCGCCGTAGCGAAACGCAGTCAGGCGGCGACGCTTGTATGCGTGAGCGCGGCCACTACCATGCGCCTTTCGGCGCTCCGCCTCCCCTTATTTGTTGGAGGCAAAGCTTTCGTGGCGTGCCGATAACTCGGGTGCGAATCAGAAAATCGCATCGCGAGAGCGACCGCGCTTGAGCGGCGCATCGCACCGCGTACTATGCCGCCCTCGGCAAAAGGGAGAAACGCACAATGGAAAAACTGCCGAAGGGCGCCAATTTCGTCCGCGGAAAGACGCTGTGGGAGATCGGCCTGCATATCGCCGGCAATCCGGCGACGCCGTACGGCGGCAATCGCGATATGGTCGTCACCGTCGGCTCAGGCTCCGGTCCGAGCTTCCACCCCTGGCTCAAGCTCGCGACCGGCTCGGCCATTTTGGCGGAAGAGGTTGCCCGCGGCGGCGGCGTCGATCTCGCTTTCGTCAATCCGTCGGCGCTGCTCACGCAGGCCTATCGCGGCGTCGGCCTGTTCTCGAAACCGCTGCCGGTGCGCATCGTCGCCTCCTATCCGAGCTGGGATCGCATGGTGTTCGCCGTGCATCCGCGCGCGGGCATACGATCGCTCGCCGATATTAAGAGCAAGCGCTATCCGCTGCGCATCTCCGTGCGCGAGGATCCCACCCATTCGACGCTGGTGCTGATCGATCAGGCCTTCGCGCTGCACGGCTTCGCGCTCAAGGACGTCGAATCCTGGGGCGGCCGTCTCATCCTCTGCGGTGGGCCGTCGGATAAGCGCCGGCTCGAGCCGCTGGCGCGCGGCGAAATCGACGCGGTGTTCGACGAAGGCATCAAGGTGTGGCTCAACGAAGCGCTGGCCGCGGGGCTTATGCCGATCGAACTCAACGAAGACGAGTTCGCGGCCATGGGCAAGCTCGGCTGGCGCCGCGTCAGGCTGCCGAAATCCCGCTTCCCGGGGCTGGCGAAAGAGATCGATACGCTCGATTTCTCCGGTTGGCCGATCTACTGCAACGCCGCGCTCCCTGAACAGACGGCTTACGCTGTTTGCGACGCGCTAGCCGCGCGCGAGGCGGAAATTCCCTTCGAGCAAGGTACCGAAGGCTCGGCGCTGAATATGGTGCGCGAAACCGACACGACACCGAGAGACGTGCCGCTTCATCCCGGCGCGGAGCGATGGCTAAGGGAGCATGGCTGAATAGGTCCACCGCATATGCCCGCGAAAGCGGGAATCCAATTGTGCTCGCGCTGAACAAGCCGGGCCCTGCTTGCGCGGGGCATCTGCCGCGGTGGAACTTCCGCCGTGGCAAGCCGTTCCCAAGATAATCCACCTTCCTCTTTTGGTCGGAACTTCCGTTCCGCCGGGTTTTCAGTCATGTCGCAAACTGTCGGTGATTTCCTGATCGAGCGGCTGCATGCGTGGGGCGTGCGCAAGATTTTCGGTTATCCGGGTGACGGCATCAACGGCGTGTTCGGCGCGCTCAACCGCGCCCAAAATAATCCCGACCGCAAGATCGAATTCATTCAGGCGCGGCACGAGGAAATGGCCGCATTCATGGCGTCGGCTTATGCGAAATTCACCGGCGAACTCGGCGTCTGCATCGCCACATCGGGTCCCGGCGCCTCGCATCTGATCACCGGCCTCTACGACGCGCGGCTCGACCACATGCCGGTGCTTACTATCGCCGGCCAGCAAGCGCGCACCGCGATCGGCGGCCACTATCAGCAGGAAGTCGATCTGCCGAGCATGTTCAAGGATGTAGCCGGCGCGTTCGTCGAGCAGGCGTCCGCGCCCGCACAAGTCCGCCATCTGGTCGATCGCGCAATCAGGACCGCGCTCGGCGAGCGACGGGTGACCGCGATCGTGCTGCCCAACGATCTGCAGGAAACGCCGTATGAAGAGCCGCCGCGCAAGCACGGCACGATTCATTCCGGCGTCGGCTTCTCCAAGCCGAAGACCGTTCCCTACGACGCCGATCTGCGCCGCGCCGCCGACGTGCTCAATTCCGGCAAGAAGGTCGCGATTCTGGTCGGCGCCGGCGCGCTGCGCGCCACCGACGAAGTGATCGCCGTCGCCGACAAGCTGCAAGCCGGCGCCGCCAAGGCGCTGCTTGGCAAGGCAGCGCTGCCTGACGATCTGCCGTGGGTCACCGGCTCGATCGGTATGCTCGGCACCAAACCGAGCTACGAACTGATGATGGAATGCGACACGCTGCTGATGATCGGCTCCGGCTTTCCCTATTCGGAGTTTCTGCCGAAGGAAGGCCAGGCACGCGGCGTGCAGATCGATCTCGCACCCGACATGCTGTCGCTGCGTTATCCGATGGAGGTCAATCTTGTCGGCGATTCCAAGGAAACGCTGCGCGCGCTCTTGCCGCTGTTGAAGTCGCGCAAGGCCGACGGCCAATGGCGCTCGACGATCGAGAAGAGCGTCAAAGAGTGGTGGAAGACGCTGGAAGAGCGGGCGATGGTAGACGCCAATCCAGTCAATCCACAGCGGGTCGCCTGGGAACTGTCCCCTCGCCTTCCCGACAACGTCATCCTCACGAGCGATTCAGGTTCCTGCGCCAACTGGTACGCGCGCGACGTGAAAATGCGCCGCGGCATGATGGCCTCGCTGTCCGGCAGCTTGGCATCGATGGGCGCGGCCGTGCCCTACGCCATCGCGGCGAAGTTCGCCCACCCCGACCGTCCGGTGATCGCGCTGGTCGGCGACGGCGCCATGCAGATGAACAATATGGCCGAATTGATCACCGTCGCGAAATACTGGCAGCAATGGTCCGACCGTCGCTGGGTCTGCTGCGTGTTCAACAATGAGGATTTGAATCAGGTCACTTGGGAACAGCGGGTCATGGAGGGCGATCCGAAGTTCAATGCGTCGCAGCAGATTCCCAACGTGCCGTATCATAAATTCGGCGAGCTGATCGGATTCAAAGGCATTTACGTCGATCGACCGGATGCCTTGGGCGCGGCGTGGGATCAGGCTCTTGCCGCCGACCGGCCTGTGGTGCTCGAGGTCAAGACCGATCCGGAAGTGCCGCCGCTGCCGCCGCACATCACCTTCGAACAGGCCAAGCATTTGACCGAAGCGCTGGGCAAAGGCGATCCCCACGAGCGCAGCGTGATCACCGAGACGGCCAAGCAGGTTTTCGCTTCGCTCATTCCGGGAAAGTAAAAAGTGACTGATACCGACACCGGCGGCGCTCCGATCACGGCGCTGCATGCGGCCGCCTACCGTATACCGACCGACAAGCCGGAAGCGGACGGGACGTATGCCTGGGACGCGACGACGCTGGTTGTGGTGCACGTCGATTCCGAAGCAGCGTCGGGCCTCGGCTACACTTACGCCGACGCGGCTGCCATTCCGCTAATCGAGGGGCTGTTGCGCAAGGCTACCGCAGAGCGTGACAGCTTCGACATTCCGGGCGCCTGGATGGCGATGCAGACGAGCGTGCGCAATCTCGGCCGCTCCGGGATCGCGGCCTGCGCGATATCGGCGATCGATACGGCGCTGTGGGACCTGAAAGCGCGCGCGCTCGACCTGCCGCTCGCCAGCCTTTTGGGCCGCTGCCGAGACCGCGTGCCGATCTACGGCAGCGGCGGCTTCACCACGTATTCGGACGAGCAATTACGGGCACAGCTTGCGGGCTGGGTCGAGCGCGACGGTTGCCGCTTCGTCAAAATGAAAATCGGCAGCGAGCCGCAGCGCGATCCGGAGCGCGTGATGCAGGCCAAATTTGCCATCGGCGATCATGAATTGTTCGTCGATGCCAACGGCGCGTTCTCGGTGAAGCAGGCGCTGGAATTCACCGAACATTGCCTCGAGGCCGATATCCGCTGGTTCGAGGAGCCGGTCACGTCCGATGATTTGCCCAGTCTGCGGGTGATGCGCGAACGCGCGCCGGATTCCATGGAGATCGCCGCCGGCGAATACATTTACACGGCCGACGACGCCCGTCTCATGCTGGAAGGGAACGCGGTCGACGTGCTGCAGGCCGATGCTACGCGCTGCGGCGGCATCACCGGCTTTTTGCAGATCGGCGCGTTGTGCGAAGCGCATCACATCGATCTGTCGGCGCACTGCGCGCCGGCAATTCACCGCCATGTCGGCTGCGCGGTGCCGCGGCTGCGCCACCTCGAATGGTTCCACGACCACGTGCGCATCGAGCAGATGCTGTTCGACGGCGCACCGGTCGCGCGCGACGGCATGATCGAGCCCGATTTCGGCCGTCCCGGCCATGGTATCGAGTTCAAGCGCAAGGACGCCGAACATTTCCGCATCAACGGAACAGCGCAATGAGCACGGCCGATCCAGCGCTCGATCTGATCGCCACCTTGGCGCTTTCCGGCGCTGCAATCGCCATGCTGGTGCGGCCGCGACATGTTTCGGCGCTCCGCCGATCGCCGCTGCTGCCGGCGACATATCGGCTGACCCGCAATGTGGCGCGCGCCGCCGCGCGCCAACTTGCGCCGCCGCCTCAGCGAGCGCCGGCACGACTGTTGACGCGCCTCATCTCGCGGCTGGCGCCGTCGCCGGCGGTCACGCAGGCCGCCGGTCGGCGGATTAATGGCGCCGCGGCACTGTTAGCCTTCTCCGTCCTCGCCGACAGCGCTGTCGAACATTATCGCGGCTCGTTCCACAATCGCGCCATGTACACGCCTCTGGTCACTGCAGCGCTGACGCTCGGCGGCAGTTTGTTTGGTCTGGCGGACAAGCGCGCGTCACGGCATCCGGTGCGCGACACGATCTATGGCGCCGCTGCCGCAACCGGGCTCGCCGGATTGGCTTTCCACGCCTACAACATCCTCAAGCGGCCGAGCCGGCTGTCATGGCTGAACTTGTTTTACGCCGCTCCGATCGGCGCGCCGATGGCATTGGCACTGGCCGGTCTCCTTGGCCGCGGCGCCGAGCAAGTGCGCGACACACCTTATCGGCGCCCTCCCTCAGTGCTGGGACTGCCGGCCGGCCGCGCCCTGGCGGCCATCAGCGCGGCAGGATTGGCAGGCACTGTCGGCGAAGCGGGGCTCCTTCATTTCCGCGGCGCATTTCAGAATCCATTCATGATCGCGCCGGTAACGATCCCTCCAGTCGCCGCCGTATTGCTTTCGGCGGCTGCGGCCTTCCCAGGCCGTATCATCAATCATTTGGCGCGCTGGTGGCTGCGCCTGACCGCGCTTCTGGGATTCGCCGGCGTCGGCTTCCACGCCTACGGCGTATCGCGCAATATGGGCGGCTGGCGCAACTGGAGCCAAAACGTTCTCAACGGCCCGCCGCTGCCGGCGCCCCCAAGCTTCACCGGATTGGCGCTCGCCGGTCTCGCCGCGCTCGCGCTGATCGACGGGGAGCGCAATGGCTGACCGTTATCCCGGCTACGACGTTCTCAACAAGCGCAATTCGGCGTCCTGGAACGATCAGACGCGCGCAGTGATCGACAAGCGCATGGCGCTCGATCCTGACCGGCACCAATTCTTCACCGATGAAGAATGGCCGACCCTGCGCGCCATCTGCGAGCGCATCGTGCCCCAACCGCCCGATCGCGTTCGTCCGGCGCCGGTCGCCGCTCTGGTGGACGAAAAGCTGCACTCAAACAGCGGCGACGGCTATCGCGATGCGCGTCTGCCGCCGATGCGCGAGACATGGCGGCGCGCGTTGGCGGCGATCGATGCTGAAGCGCAGTCCCGCTACGGCCGCGCTTTCCATCAGATCAGCGCGTTGCTGCAAGACGATCTCTTGAAGGCGATTCAAGAAGGAAAAGTCGGCGGCAAGGCCTGGGGTAACCTGTCGGCGAAACTGTTCTTTCAGAAGCGTCTGCTGCACGACATCGTCAGTTCCTATTATGCGCACCCTGCTGCCTGGAGCGAGATCGGCTTCGGCGGGCCGGCGAGCCCGCGCGGCTACGTACGCATGAATTTCGACCGCCGCGATCCATGGGAAGCCTCCGAAGCGCAGCCCGGCCACGAGGAAGAGGCCCGGCGGGAGAATGCCCGTGTCCGATGATGCGTTTAAGGCGCCGCGCGCAATCGGCGGCCGCGCGCCCGATGTGTTTCGCGTCGGCGGCTGGGTGCCGATGCGGCAGTACGATGAGGATGAGAAGGTAGACTTCGCCATCGTCGGCACCGGCGCCGGCGGCGGTACGCTGGCCTGCAAGCTCGCCGAATATGGCTTTTCGGTCGTGGCGCTCGATGCCGGTCCGTATTGGCGGCCGCTGGAAGATTTCGCTTCCGATGAACATCACCAAGCCAAGCTTTATTGGACCGACGAGCGCATTGTCGACGGCGACAATCCGTTGCAGCTCGGCGCCAACAATTCCGGCAAATCAATCGGCGGTTCGACCGTGCACTTCGCCATGGTGTCGCTGCGCTTTCGTCCCGAGTGGTTCAAGGCGCGCAGCAAACTCGGTTACGGCGCCGACTGGCCGTTCGATTGGCGCGAAATGTGGAGTTACTATTCCGAGGTCGAGGACGCCTTAAAAATTTCCGGGCCCGTCAACTATCCGTGGGGACCGAAGCGGCCGCGCTATCCGTATCGCCCGCACGAGCTTAACGCCGCGGCTCTGGTGTTGGCCGAAGGCGCCGAAGCGCTCGGCATCGCTTGGTCGCCAACGCCGCTCGCCACCGTCTCGGCGCCGCGCGGGCGCGCGCATCCGTGCGTCTATCGCGGCATGTGCGTGATCGGCTGTTCGACCAACGCCAAGCAGAGCGTGCTCACCACGTGGCTGCCGCGCGCGCTCGATGCCGGCGCGGAAATTCGCGATCTCGCCATGGTCGGGCGCATCGAGCACGATCAATCCGGCCGCGTCAGCGGCGTGCACTATCACCGCCTCGGGCGCTGGCGCTTTCAGAAGGCGCGCAACGTGGTG
>JASHRW010000389.1 GCA_030037065.1 Xanthobacteraceae bacterium | reverse complement strand
CGGTGGCCTCTGGTTCTTCGACGAGAGCTACGTGATTTCGCGGCGACGGGCGTAGGCCCTGCCAACGGAGGCAATCGATAGTGCCGCGACCGTAACAAATTTGTTTCCTCCCCCTGAAAGGGGGAGGTCGGCAAGCGAAGCTTGCCGGATGGGGCCATATCGTCGAACGACCCCTCCCAGGATCGCCTTCGGCGATCCGTCCCCCCTTTCAGGGGAGGGAATAAAAACAGCAGCCGCACTGTCATCGTGCCATCGATGGCCCCTCCCCTATCTGTGCATGGGAGGAATATAATGACCCCATGCTGTTCGTCGTCCACGCGCTCGACAAGAAAGACATCCTGCCGACGCGGGCGAAGCATTACCGCGACCATCGCATCCATCTCGACCGCGCCGAGGACCATAATGTCGGCGTGCTCACCGCTGGGACGCTCGTCGCCGACGACGGCGAGACGCCGGTCGGCTCTATATTCGTCATCGATGCGAAGGATCGCGCTGCGGTCGACGCCTTCACCCGCAGCGATCCCTATCATCTCAACGGCGTGTGGGAACGGGTGCAAATCCACCGCTACAACAAAAAGCGCGGCACGCCGATTGCGAGCCGGCGGTGACTGAGCGTGGCGTTTCCCGGCCGGATGCGGTGCAGCGGGTAGCGGTGCACCGCTGATCCGGGATCGTTCCAGATTCCGAGTATGCAAAGATCCCGGGTCAGCAGCGCATCACTTCCGTGCTGCGCTGCGCCCGGGAAACGATTGACGAGAAGGCCGGCCGGGATTGCCGACGCCAACAGGCAGCATACGCCCCGGCCGGCCGGTGGCTGCGGACCCAGGGGGATGCGGCGGACCTGGAATCTCCGCAAGGCCAATCGTGTGCCGAAGGTGGTTGAGGGCCTCGAGCCAGCGGCTCGGTCCGTCCGGCACGCCCGAGCGGTTAGCATTTGCTCATCCGCGCCTATGTGACGAAAGCGAGACCGTCCACAAAAATTTTTTGTGTCTGTTTGATGAAAATCCGATTAGGCAAAGAGTATGACGCGACGGTCGAAAATATATTTGGTCAAACGCTCACTTTCTCCCGCAACCCCATGCGCTGCAATCGCCCACACACCTCGTCGCAAAAATACGGCAGCTCGTCGATGTAGTTGACAAGCGAAATGGCGATGCCGGTCAGCCCGGCCTTGGCGAGGTCGGCGAGCTGATTAGCGACATGATCGGGATCGCCGACGATGGGCAAGCCGCCCATGCCTTGGGCGTACTGGCTGCGCGTGGTCAAATAGTCCTGCATCGGCACCGTCTGCGGCGAAATGTTCTTCAGCGCCAGGATACCGTCGACCGCCGACCAGTCGGCGCGCTCGACGATCGAATAGTGGAAATAGTCCTCAGCTTCCTTCTGCGTCGGCCGGCAGGTGACGACGCCGACAGTGTAGCAGCCGATCTCGCGTCCCTGCGCACGCGCCGCCTTCTGCGCGGTGCGAACCTTTTGCTGCGTGTCCTCGAGCGAGGTGCGCGAGGCCTGCAGAAAGAACGCGTCGCAGTTCTTGACCGCAAACGCCTGGCCGGTCGGCGAGGCGCCGGCATTCATGATCACCGGCCGCGTGCCGCCATAGGGCTTCGGCTTGCCGCGAACGCCTTTCATGTCGAGGTATTGGCCCTTGAACTCGAAATTCTCTCGGTCCGACCAGATCATCTTGATGACGTCGATCCATTCCTGCGCGTAATCGTAGCGATCTTCGTGCGCGCGCTGCTCGACGCCGAACATGTCGAACTCGCCCTCGTTCCAGCCGACCACGATGTTCAGCCCGAAGCGACCTTCGCCGATGTGGTCGGCGGTGACCATTTCCTTGGCCGCCACGACCGGATTGAAGATCGGCGCGTGTACGGTGCCGAACACGGTGATGCGCTTGGTAACGGCGAGCAGGCCTGTGGCCCAGGTGACGGTCTCCAGCGTCGTGCCCTGATAATCGGTGTCGCCGCCATAGCCCTTCCAACGCCCGATCGGTAGGAGAAAATCGATGCCGGATTCGTCCGACATCTGCGCCAACCTTTTGTTGTCGGGCCAGTTCCCCGACCAGCGCTCCGGAACGAGTGTCACGGCGCGGCCGGACGAGCAATTGGGGCCGAACAGCCCGATCTGCAGTTTGTTGGCGCCATGCATGGCACGGCGCGCCTCGATCGATGCATCGCGGGACTGTTGGGGAGCGTGCACTTTAAACCTCGTCTGCCTGACCTGATGCATTTTACCGGTGTAGCCACGCTATTGTCATCGTGCGCGCAAGCAGACGATGCAGCGATCGCCGCATTTGCCATGCTTACCGGATGCTCCGCCTGCGCGCAGCATGACAATTCTCAGGGCTCATTGAGGGGAAGGCGCGGCTTCGACGCCGCAGCTCTCATCGCCCCGGAATAACTCATTTCCACAACTGCTTCGTCGCAAGGTCCGCGCCCGCCCGCAGCGCCTTGAATTTTTCCCAAACGACCGTCGGGTGCACTTCAGTGCGGTACAGAGCCTGCGAGGAGAAGCCGCAATCGGCCGCCGCGATGACGTTCTCCCGGCCGACCAGCCTGGCAAAACGCATGATACGCTCGGCGATCAATTCCGGATGTTCGACGATGTTGCTGGCATGGGTGATCATGCCGGGCGCAAGCACCTTGCCGGGCGCAAGCTTGATGCGCTCGAACAGGTGGTACTCGTGCTCGTGCCGCGGATTGGCGGCTTCGAAGCTGTAGGAGCCGGCGTTGATCTTGAGCACATATTCGATGATGTCTGAAAGCGCTGCTTCGTAGAGGCGAGGGCCTTCGTTGATGCCATAACAGGTGTGGAAGCGCACCCGCTCGGGCGGGATGCCAGCGAGCGCCGCGTTGGTCGCCTCGACATAGATTTCAGCACGGCGGCGCATCTGCGCCCGATCGAGGCCGGGCTCGAAGAAAATATCCGGCAGGAACGGATCATCGATCTGCACCAGGATGCCGGCATCGACAATGGCGCGATATTCCTTGGCGAGCTCGCCGGCGAGCGCGTGGAAATACTCCTCGTCGGACTTGTAGTATTCGTTGATGCCGACGCCCGATGCCGCGGTGGCGGGCAGAAAAACATGATGATCGGGCACGCCGGCCGCAGCCGCGGCGCGCTTGACGTTGGCGATGTCGCGCTGGACCAACTTTTCGCCGCGATACTTGATCGGACCGACGCACACCACCGGCGCCAGGCTGACGATGGCGCCGCCCATCATCGCCTGCTTGAAATACTCCGCATAATATTCGGGAAACGCCGCCACTTCCTGAGCAAACATTTTCAGCTTCTGATTGGGTCGCCGCTCAAAACCCTCCAACCGTTCCTGGATGTAGGTGAAGAAGCCGGGCTTGGAGAACTCGCCGTCGGTGACGATGTCGATGCCGCATTCCACCTGCTTGCGCACGACGTTGCTCACCGCCTCGGCGATCAGCGCCTCGTACTTGCTCTGATCGTAGGGTTGGCCGGAATATTTCGCCTTCATCAGGTCGAGCAGATCGTGCGGGCGCGGCAGGCTGCCGATATGCGTCGTCTGGATACGGTCAGTGTTCTGCTGAATGGTCATGGCTAGACATGCACCTTTTGTGCGGGCTTGCGCGCGGAGAGGGTTTCGGAGGATGGAATGATCAAGCCGATGCGCGCCGTCATACGCTGCTCCTGGCTCCGCCGATCTTTGCCGGCTGCCAAGCGTAACGCGGATTGCACAAAGCGCAATCCGCGCCTAATCCGACGCAATGACCCAGTTCGATCTTTTTTCTCCCTTCCGCCTTGGCCCGCTGGCGCTGCCCAACCGCATCGTGATGGCGCCGATGACGCGCAACCGCGCCGGGCCGGGCAATGCACCGACCGCGCTCAGCGCAACTTATTATGCGCAGCGCGCCGGCGCCGGGCTGATCGTCGCCGAAGCCTCGCAAGTGTCGCCACAGGGCCTCGGCTATCCGAGCACGCCGGGCATCCACAGCGCCGAACAGGTCGCCGGCTGGCGGCTCGTAACGGAGGCAGTGCATGCCGCCGGCGGGCGGATCTTTTTGCAGCTCTGGCATGTCGGGCGCATCTCGCATCCCTCGCTGCAGCCAGGCGGCGCGTTGCCGGTGGCGCCGTCGGCAATCGCGCCCGCGGGGCAGGCCTGGACGCTCGAAGGCATGAAGCCCTACGTGACGCCGCGCGCGATTGAGACAGCAGAAATACCGGGCATCGTCGAGCAGTACCGGCAAGGTGCGGCCAATGCGAAGGCGGCCGGATTCGACGGCGTCGAAGTGCACGCTGCGCACGGCTATCTGCTCGATCAATTTTTGCGCGACAAAACCAACCGGCGCACGGATCGTTACGGCGGCAGCGCGGAGAATCGCGCACGGCTATTGCTCGAAGTCATGGAAGCTGTCGCCGGCGTCTGGAGTAGCGATCGCGTCGGCGTGCATCTGTCACCGACCAATGTCGCCTTCAACGATATTTCCGACAGCGACCCGGCCCAGACTTTCTCAATCGCGGTGCGCGCGCTCGACCGGCTCGGGCTTGGCTATCTGCATCTGGTCGAGCCGGGCCCGGCCGATCCGATCCCCACCCATCCCTCCCCCGCAAGCGGGGGAGGGATGGGTGGGGGGCGGCTCGACGCGAAATTCTTCCGCCCGCTGTGGCGCAACGCACTTGTCGCCAACAAGGGTTACGACCTTGCCCGCGCCAATGAGACGCTGCGCAGCGGCGCGGCCGATCTCGTCTCGTTTGCGACTTTGTTCATCGCCAACCCGGATCTGCCCGAGCGTCTGCGCCGCGGCGGACCATTCAACACGGCCGAGCGCAAGACGTTCTACGGCGGCAGCGCCGCGGGCTACACCGATTATCCGGCGCTGGCGTGAGGACGATCCATTCGGTCGCTGGAGTTGGTCGAGGGGCGCGTGGCAGCTCGTCGATTTCCGTCTGTTGTTTCGCACACATTGCAGCCGTTAAAGTGCTGACGTCCAAGGCCGCCACCCACCTTGCGCGATAAAGCGCCGGTTCGAGACGCCACCTCAAGCCGGGGTGAAGAAATTTGGACGCATCCGAGGGAGGATGAATTGCCCCGACCAACTGTCAGTCCCCTTCCCAGTTCGCCTGCGATGACGCGCGAGACGATCACGCTCGCCGGCATCGACATCGAGCTGTTCGAGGGCGGCAATGGAGCCCCGCTCCTGTTTTTGCACGGCGCCCAGGGATTTGCGCCGGCGCAGCCCTACGTCGGACTTCTGACGCAGCACCGGCACTTGATAGCGCCTTCGCACCCCGGTTTCGGCGCGTCCGCACTGCCGCTCTGGCTCGATAGCATCGACGATGTCGCTTACCTCTATCTTGAATTTCTCGACCGTCGCAAAATCGAGCGCATCGATGTGGTCGGCTGCTCGCTCGGCGGCTGGCTCGCCGCCGAAATCGCGACGAAGGCTCCCGACCGCATCGGCAGACTGGCGCTGGTCGGTCCGGTCGGGGTCAAACTCGGCCCTACGGACAAGCTCGACATACCCGACATTTTCGCGATGTCGCAGGAAAAAGCCGCGCGGCTGATCTACCACGACATCGGCAAGGGCAAGCTCGACTTCGCGAACATGACCGACGCTCAGCTGACCACCATCGCCCGCAATCGCGAGACTACGGCGCTGTTGACCTGGGAACCGTGGATGCACAATCCAAAACTGCGTCATCGCCTGCATCGCATCGCGGCGCCGACGCTATTCATTCGCGGCGCCAGCGATGGTCTGGTCAGTGCGGCGTATGTCGAGGGCTACGCCAAGCTGATCCCCAATGCGCGGGTGACGACGATTGAAGCGGCCGGACACGCGCCGCAGCTTGAGCAGCCGGAAGAATTCGCCCGCGTCCTGTTCGACTTTCTCGACGCATGAGCCAAGGAAGAGCGCCATGAAGGCTTGGCATTTCAGCGAGACCGCCTACCCCTATCTGCCGCCGGACTCCGAGTACGAATCGATCCGCGTCAGCCTGCCCAACCGCATCTACGATCCGAAGAAGGGCGCGGCGCTATACGACCGCTTCATCGAGGAATGGCAGGTCGCCGAGGAAGAAGGCGTCGACATCATGCTCAACGAGCATCATCAGACGGCGACCTGCGTCGATCCGGCGGCACCGCTGGTGCTGGCGGCGCTGGCGCGCGTCACCAAGACGGCGCGTCTGTTGATCCTTGGCAATCCGGTCGCCAACCGCCGCCAGCCGGTGCGCGTCGCCGAGGAAATGGCGCTGGTCGATGTGCTGTCACACGGCCGTCTCGAAGCCGGCTTCGTGCGCGGCGTTCCCTATGAGATTTCCGCCGGCAACAGCAATCCGGTACGTACCAACGAGCGCTTTGCCGAGGCTCTCGGTCTCATCATCAAGGCTTGGACCAGCCATGACGGCCCGTTCAGCCATGAAGGGCGGTTCTATCACCATCGCCAAGTCAACATCTGGCCCCGCCCCTATCAGGCGCCGCATCCGCCGGTGTGGATTTCAACGACGACGCCGAGCGGCGCCGAGCGCGTCGGCGCTCAGGGCTTCGTGCAGGCCACGTTTCTCACCGGATACGAGGGAACGCGCCGCGTGTATGAGGCCTACCGGAAAGGTTGGCGCGAAGCCGGGCGTGGTGACGATGTGCCGATCAACCGCCTCGCCTATGCGGCGCTGGTCTATGTCGGCGAGAGCGAAGCGGAGGCGCGGGCCGGCGCCGAGAAAGTCTTATGGTACATCCGCGCCAACAAGGTGCCGCAACATTTCGCGTTCCCGCCCGGCTATGCCCCACCGCAAGCCTTCGCGCGCATCATGCGCGGCGAGCTGGGCGACCAGCACGCCAATTTTTCAGCGCAGGCGACGGTCGACGGCGTGATCAACGCCGGACTGATGATGGCCGGCACGCCGGATCAGGTCTACGCGCAGTTCCGCAAAATCTACGATCATGTCGGCGGCTTCGGCCACCTTCTGATCATGGGTCAAGCCGGCTTTCTCGACCATGACGAGACGGTGCGCAGCATCCGCAACTTTGCCCGTCACGTCTTGCCGCGGCTCAAGGCGGAAATGCCCGACACGGCGATATCCGGATTTGCCGCCGCGGCAGCCGTACAATAGATCGGATTATTCGACCTTGAGGTTCAGCGTTTTGGCCTCACGCAGCGTCGGAATATCCGGCATGATCTTCCGCAACCCGCCGGCGCGATCGATTACGCGCCGAGCTTGTCGGCCAAATCCTCAAGACTGCCGGCGGCGATATCGACCGGCTCCTTCGGTGCCGTTTCACCCTTGCCGGATCCGTGCTCATTGGGACGCGCGATATGAGCGGTGCGCAGACCGAGCCTGGCGGCGGCCACCAGATCGTTGGTATGCGCGGCGACCATCATGCACTCCGCAGGTGGCAGGTCGAATGCCTCGGCCGCGGCAAGATAGACACGCGGCTTCGGTTTATAGTCGCCGGCGATCTCGGCACCGAGGATGGCGTCCCAGGGAAATGCGTTGCGCCGCGCCAGATCGACCATCAGCGAAATATTGCCGTTGGAAACCGGCGCCAAGAGGTAACGGCGCTTGAGGCGCGCGAGACCGCGCGGCACGTCAGGCCAGGCGTCGAGACGGTGCCAGGCGAGATTGAGATTTCGCCTATCGGCCTCGCTCAGATTTTCGATGTGGAAGCGCGGCAGGATGCGTTCAAGATTACGCCGGTGCAACACGTCGAGCCTGCAGAACGGGATGCGGCCCGATCGGACCTCATCCATGGCGCCTTGGTATTGGCCGCGCCAGGCATCCGCGAAGGTGAGCCAGTCGAGCGCAAAGCCTTGCGGCTCCAGCAGCGCCTCGGCCTCGCGCGCAATCGACGTGCGCCAGTCGACCAGCGTACCGAACACATCGAAGAACAGCGCTTTGACCGCGACCGCCATGCGCCAGAGTCCTAGCGCAAATTCGCCGGCGGTGCCAAAAGGAGCGCCAGCGGCTTTTGCAAGGGATCGATTATGTCCGAACAGCCGATATCCGAACAGGAGCGTTGGGAGACGCGGTTTCGCAAACCGGAATATATTTTCGGCAAGGAGCCGAACGCGTTCCTCAAGGCACAGGCGCACCGCTTGCGCGCCGGACAAACCGCGCTCTCGGTCGCCGACGGCGAAGGCCGTAACGGCGTCTGGCTTGCCGAGCAAGGACTCGACGTTCTCACCATCGACTATTCACCGGCAGCGCTCGCCAAGGCGCGTGCGCTCGCAGCCGAACGCGGCGTGCGGCTGCGCACGGAGGTCACCGACGTGTTTGCCTGGCACTGGCCGAAGGACGCGTTCGACGTAATCGCGGCGATCTTCATCTTTGCCGCGCCAGCGGAGCGGCCGGCGTTCTTCGCCAATCTCAAAGGCGCCCTCAAGCCCGGCGGGCTTCTGCTCATTCAGGGTTATCGTCCCGAGCAACTGAAGTACCGCACCGGCGGCCCGCCTGACGCAGAGCGCCTCTATACGCGCGCGATCCTCGAAGCCGGTTTTGGCGACATGGCGGGGCTCGAAATCCACGCGCATGACAGCACGATCAACGAGGGCAGCGCCCATGTCGGCATGTCGGCGTTGATCGACCTCGTCGCCAGGAAATAAGCCTTCCACCTTTTCTCCCTTGGATTGTAGCCGACACGGAGGCCCTCATGCCTGATGCTATTGCGGAGACGCTGCAGGAACTGATCGTGGCGACTCGCATTCTCGCCAACGAAAAAATTCTCGACGCATTCGGCCACGTCAGCGTGCGCCATCCGCACGACCCGCAGCGCTACTTCATTCCCCGCCACCGCGCCCCGGAACTGGCAGAGATTTCCGACCTCGTCGAGCTGACGCTTGATTCCGAACCGGTGCGACCGACCGAATCCCGCCTTTACAGCGAAAAGGTGATCCACGGCGAAATCTACAAAGCGCGCCCCGACGTCAATGCCGTGGTCCACCACCACGCCCACACGGTGCTGCCGTTCGCCATCTCTGGGCAGCAGATCGTGCCGGTGTTTCATCTCGGCGCCGTGATTGGCCATGTCCCGTTCTGGGATCAGCGCGATGAGTTCGGCGACACCAACATGCTGGTAACCAAGCCCGAGGAAGGCGCCTCGCTTGCCCGCACGCTCGGCCCGAACTGGATGGTGCTGATGCGCCGCCACGGCGCCACCGTGGCCGGCACCAGCATCCGCGAACTAACGT
The DNA here is from genome assembly GCA_030037065.1 of Xanthobacteraceae bacterium. Taxonomy (GTDB): domain Bacteria; phylum Pseudomonadota; class Alphaproteobacteria; order Rhizobiales; family Xanthobacteraceae; genus BOG-931. The sequence continues at coordinate 1,502 of JASHRW010000389.1, read as the reverse complement.
TCCGGACCGTATTCGGCTCGGACAATTGCAAGCTGCTCAGTCAGGCGATGGCCATGGGGCGGGTCGATTCGCTTTCGCCAGGCGAGATCAAGCTCACTGCGGCGCATCAACAGCGTCCGCCATCGACCAATCGTGCATGGGACTATTGGGTGCGCCAGGTGGAAAAGGCAGGCCTGATGCCGGCCAAATCGGGAGCAAATGCCAGGGCGAAAAGGAGCGCTACAGCCGCCAAGCACACGACGCCGAAATCCGCTAGAAAGGCCGCCGCAAAGAGCAGAACCAAGAACCGCCGCTAGAAATCATCGCAACGAGGAAACCATGCCCAAGTCTATGCAATCGCCTCGCCTGCCCCGGCTCTCTGAAGACACGCTCACCGCCGAACAACGGGCGCTGGCCGAATCCATCAAGTCCGGCCCGCGCGGACAATTCCGGCTTGCCGGGCCATTCGCGATTTTCATGCATTCGCCCGCTTTCGGCGAACTCGCCCAACAGCTTGGCGGTCATCTCCGCTTTAAGACGAGCCTGCCGCCGCGGCTCATCGAATTCGCCACCCTTTGCACCGCCGCGCATTGGAAAGCGCAATACGAGTGGGCGGCCCATGCCGTGCTCGGCGAGAAAGCCGGCGTGAAACTAGAAACCATCCGCGCGCTGCAGGCTGGCCGGCCGCCGAAATCCGCACCGAAGGACGAGCTGGCGATTCACGCCTTCGTCAAAGAGCTTTACGCTACCAAGCGGGTCTCCACGCCGACCTTCAACCGCGTGAAGAAAATCCTCGGCGACGCCGGCACAGTCGAACTGGTCGGCGTGCTCGGCTATTACGTGCTGGTGTCGATGCTGCTCAATGTCTTCAAGGCGCCGCTCGCCGAAGGCGTGAAGCCGGGTTTCAAGGAGACCTGATCGCGGCTGCAACTACGCCACACGGCCGACCGGCTTGCTGCCGGCCGACATTGTCCCCTTGGGCGAAGCGGGGCGCGGCCTGCCCATGCGCTGGCGCAGCAGTTCCAAGAAGCGTTCCTTCGGCATCGGGGGGGCGATGAGCACGCCCTGCCCGAAGTCGCAGCCCATCACCATGAGCGCCTGCAAATCAGCCTGCGACTCGACGCCTTCGGCTACCGCGGCGCTGCCGAAGCGGTGGGCGAGATCGATCGCGGTCTGGCAGATTGCGGCATTGGTGGCGTCGGTCGAACAGCCCGCGACGAACGAGCGGTCAACCTTCAGTTCCGCAAACGGCAGTTCGCGCAAACTGGAAAACGACGAATAGCCGGCGCCGAAATCGTCGATGGCGATCTTGATGCCGCTCACCTGTAGCTGGTTGGCGATCTTCTGGGCCAGCGCGAGGTCGCGAACGATCTGGTCTTCGGTCACTTCGACGATGAGTCCGGGCCATCGCCCGGACTTCGGGCGGCACTCGGCGACCAAGGCCGGAATCGGCAGCTTGAGGAGGACGCCGACCGGAACGTTGACGGCGAGGTGAAGATTGAATCCGGCTTCCTCGAATATCG
>JASHRW010000388.1 GCA_030037065.1 Xanthobacteraceae bacterium | reverse complement strand
AGCGCCGGCATTACGCTCGACATCAGGGCGCCGGCCGATATCGGCAGCTTCGTCGCCGACGGGCGGCGCCTGCGGCAGATTCTTTTCAACCTTCTGGCCAATGCCGTGAGCTTTTCGCCAGGCGGCGCGACCGTCACGTTTTCGGCCGAACGCCACGCCGACGAGGTGTCCTTCTCTGTTACCGACAAAGGGCCGGGAATTCCGCCCGAGGTACTGGAAAAGGTCTTCAGCTGGTTCGAAACACATTCGCTCGGCTCCCATCATCGCGGGCCGGGAATCGGGCTCTCTCTGGTGCGCTCGTTCGTCGAATTGCACGGCGGCACCGTGACCATCGCGTCCGTCGTCGGCGAAGGCACCACCGTCACCTGTACGTTTCCAGCGGGCGAGGCGGCGACCGCGCGAACGGCGGCCTAGCGCGAAAAATGAAGACCCGGCTTTAGACTTGATCAGCCGCACAAACTGGTTTTTGAAATTCCCATGAACGTTCAGAAAATTTACTGGCGGATCGCCGCATGCTGCTGACCACCGCGAGTGGCGCGAGTTATTCCGTGACCCTGCCCAACGAGCAGGCGACGATGCGCTTTGCCGTCGACATTGCCTGCGCGCTCGAACCCGGCGATCTGGTGACATTGTCAGGCGACCTCGGCGCCGGCAAGACCACTTTCGCGCGCGCGCTCATTCGTTATCTCGCCGGCGACGACTCGATCGAGGTGCCAAGTCCGACCTTTACGCTACTGCAGAGCTACGAGCTGCCCCGCTTCACGCTCGTGCATGCCGACCTCTATCGCCTGTCGGGCACCGCCGAATTGACCGAGATCGGCTTCGACGATCTACCGGACGAAACCGTCATGCTGATGGAATGGCCGGATCGCGCCGCCGGCTTTCTGCCGCCGGGCCGGCTTGATATCACCTTCACGCTGGCGCCTGCATTGGGTCCCGAGATGCGCCATGCGCGCTGTACCAGCTACGGCGCGTTCGCGGCACGTGCGGAGCGCATTGGCCAAGTCCGTGCCTTTCTCGACGAGTCCGGGTTCGGCGACGCGCAGCGCCGGCGCATGCAGGGCGACGCGTCGACGCGGATTTTCGAGCGTCTGACGCTCAACGGAAAAACCACGGTGCTGATGAATGCACCGCCGCGTCCCGACGGGCCGCCCGTGCGCGACGGCAAACCCTACAGTGCCATCGCCCATCTTGCCGAGAATACAATTCCGTACGTTGCGCTGGCGGCGGGCCTGCGCGAGCGCAATCTTTCGGCGCCGGCGATCATGCACGCCGACACGGATCATGGCTTAGTCATCATGGAGGATTTGGGCGAGAAGCGCATCGTCGAAGGCGATCCGCCGGAGCCGATCGAGGCACGCTACGAAGCCGCGCTCGATGTGCTTATCGCCCTGCATCGTCGCCGATTGCCTGATACGGTGCCGGTGGCGCCGCATCGCGATTATCGACTGCCACGCTACGACATGGAGGCGTTTCTAATCGAGGCCGAGCTTTTGCTCGATTGGTATCTGCCGCATGTCAAAGCGCCGGCGAGCGAGGAAGCGCGTGCGGATTTCGTCGCGCTGTGGCGAAAGGCGCTGGCGCCCGCCATCGTATCGCCATCGACTTGGGTGCTGCGCGACTATCATTCGCCCAACCTCTTATGGCTCGACGATCGGGCGGATATTGCCCACATCGGTGTGCTCGATTTTCAGGATGCGGTCATCGGTCCGGCCGCCTATGACGTCGCTTCGCTGTTGCAGGATGCGCGCGTCGACGTGCCAGAATTATTGGAAGTGTCGTTGCTCAGCCGTTACGTCCGCGCGCGTCAAACCAATGGCGGACGCTTCGAGCCCGCCGAGTTTGCGCAACTCTACGCAACGCTTGCCGCCCAGCGAGCCACGAAAATTCTCGGCATTTTTGCACGGCTCGACCGGCGGGATGAGAAACCGCAATACCTGCGCCACATTCCCCGCCTATGCCGCTATCTGCAGCGCTCGCTTGCCCACCCGGCGCTGGCGTCGTTGAAGGATTGGTATGCGGTCAACATGCCGGCTCCGCAAGGAGTATGATGGCGCGAATCGCAGCGCGGAGTGTGGGCAAGGGCTGGGGCGATGGCTGGGCTCGGTCGATCGAGAGTATCGAGAGTGCCGCAATGCGCGATCGTGCTCGCCGCCGGTCTTGGCACGCGCATGCGGCCTTACAATGGCGCGATCCCCAAGCCGCTCGTTGAAGTCGGCGGCAAGCCGCTGATCGATTATTCGCTTGACCGTCTCGCCGATGCAGGCGTGGAGCGCGCGGTCGTGAACGTGCATTATCTCGCCGATGCGATCGAGCGGCATCTCTCTTCGCGCCAATCGCCGCGGATCGTCATTTCGGACGAGCGCGGCACGCTCCTTGGCACCGGCGGCGGCATCGCCAAGGCGCTGCCGCGGTTGGGCGATGGGCCGTTCTTTCTGGTCAACTCCGATACGCTGTGGCTCGACGGCATCAAACCCAATTTGGTGCGCCTGGCCGATGGCTTCGACGCCGACGACATGGACGCATTGCTGTTGCTGGCGCCGAGCGCCGGCAGTATCGGCTACGCAGGCAGCGGCGATTACACCATGCTGCCCGATGGCCGCTTGCAGCGGCGCGGCGCGCGTGAGGTCGTTCCCTTCGTGTATGCGGGCGCCTCGATCCTGTCGCCAGCTTTGTTCGCCGGCGCACCTTCCAACGTTTTCCCGCTGACACTGTTGTTCGACCGCGCCGGCAAGCGTGGCCGATTGTTCGGCCTGCGCCTCGAAGGCGTGTGGATGCACGTCGGCACGCCGGAAGCGGTCGCCGAGGCCGAGGCGGCGCTCGCAGGTTCCGTGTAGAATCTGCTAGTCACGTTTTCACCGTTCCCGCGGGAAGCGGGCACCCATAATCACCATCCAAGCAAAATCTGCTCGCCTCGTGGTTATGGGTTCCCGCGTTTGCGGGAACGACCGGAGATTGCTAACCCGCCAATATGGCTGCACGCGTTTTCACCATTCCGCCGACGGCGCCATTTCTGCCGACGCTGATCGAGGCTCTGCTCGGCGGCAAGCTCGGCTTCACCGCCACTGCCGATCCGCTAGGTCTCGCCTCGGTCACGCTCTATCTGCCGACGCGGCGCGCGTGCCGACTCGCGCGTGATGCTTTTCTCGAGGTCATGAAAGGCGATGCGGCGATCCTGCCGCACATCGTCGCCATCGGCGATATCGACGAGGACGAGATCGCCTTCGCCGAAGCCGCGACCGGCGGCATCGCGGCCGAGGCGCTGGCGCTGTCACCGGCGTTTGGCGGAGTGGAGCGCCGCCTGCTGCTGACACAACTCGTCGCCAAGTGGGCCTCCTCGCCGCAATTGCTCGCCGAAAGCGGTAGTCCGCTCGTCGCGCAAACCCCGGCGGCGGCCTGCGCTCTTGCCGACGACCTCGCCCGCCTGATCGAGGATACGACGACGCGCGGCGTGCCGTGGGAGCGGCTCGACGATCTGGTGCCCGACCAATTCGACCGCTATTGGCAGCTCACGCTGCGTTTCTTGCAGATCGCGCGCGAACAGTGGCCGGAGATCCTGCGGGAGCACAATTGCATCGAAGCGGCGGAGCGCCGCGACAGGTTACTCAGGGCCGAAGCAGCACGGCTTGCGCGCAAGACCGATGCGCCGGTAATCGCGGCGGGTTCGACCGGATCGATCCCGGCAACGGCCGAACTCCTCGCGACCATCGCCGCGCTGCCGCACGGTGCCGTGGTATTGCCGGGGCTCGACACCGACCTCGACGAGCCGTCCTGGCGGCTGATCGCCGGCGACGAGGCAAAAAGCATCGCACCTGCACCGGGCCACCCGCAATTCGCCATGCAGGCGCTGCTTGCCCGCATCGGCATCGCGCGCGATGCGGTGGCTCAGCTTGCCGCGGCGGGCGGCCGTGAGCGGGTGATCTGCGAGGCGCTGCGGCCGGCCGCCGCCACGGATCTGTGGCCACAACGCGCTGCTGACGCAGCATTCAACATGGCCGCGAATACGGCGCTCGGCGCCATCAGCGTGATCGAAGCCGCCAATGCCGAAGAAGAGTCGCTGGCGATCGCAGCAGCGTTGCGCGAGGCCGTCGAGCAGAACATGACCGCAGCGCTGGTCACGGCGGACCGCGCGCTCGGTCGCCGTGTACTGGCGGCATTGGCGCGATGGAATATCGTTGCCGAGGATTCGAGTGGACAGCCGCTGTCCGATACGCATGCCGGGATTTTCGCGCGGCTTGCCGCCGAAACGGCGCTTGGCCGGCTTGCGCCAGTGACGCTGTTGGCGTTGCTCAAGCATCCGCTGCTGCGGTTCGGCGGCACCGGCCAATCACAGGCCATTGCCGCGTTGGAGCGCGCCGTGTTGCGCGGGCCGCGGCCGCGCGCCGGCAGCGCGAGTCTTGCACACGCGCTCAAAACATTCCGCGGCGAATTTGAGAAGCTTCACCGCAAGGACAAGACCGATCTGCATCCGTCCGATCCGCGAACGTCTTTGCACGATCATGAGCTCGCTGCTGCGACCGAGCTCGTCGACCGACTCGCCGAGGCGCTTGCGCCGCTGGAAAGCATCGCCGGACAATCGCACCGGCTGAGCGACATCGTCACGCGTCATCAAAAAGTCGTGGCAGCACTATCGCGGCAAACCGGCAATGAGATTGCCTTCGCCGGCCCCGACGGCAGCAAGCTTGCGGCGGTGTTCGATGAGCTCGCCGCCAGCGCGGCAGCCGCCGCGCTGATCGTCGACACGTCCGACTACGTCGAACTGTTCACTGCGCTTATCGCCGATCGTGTCGTTCGCCGCGCGATCGGTTTCAAGATGCCGGTGCGCGTCCTCGGTCTGCTCGAAGCCCGGCTCACTGAAAGCGACCGCGTCGTGCTCGGCGGGCTGGTAGAAGGATCCTGGCCACCGGAGAGCCGCACCGATGCGTGGCTCAGCCGACCGATGCGGCTCAAGCTCGGACTCGATCTTCCCGAACGCCGCATCGGGCTTTCGGCGCACGATTTCGCCCAGCTCCTCGGCGCCAAGGAAGTCATTCTCTCCCATGCCGCCAAGATTGCCGGCAGCCCCACGGTGCCGTCGCGTTTCGTCCAGCGGCTGGCTGCGGTGGCCGGCGAGCGCTGGAAAGCGGCGCGCGCGCGCGGCGACGTTTATCTGACCTGGGCGCGTGGACTCGACCGGCCGGAGAAAATAGCGCCGGCGCCGCAGCCCGCACCGAAGCCGCCGCGTGTGGTACGACCAAAAAGTCTGTCGGTCACCGACATCGAAAACTGGCTGCGCGATCCTTACACGATCTACGCCAAATACATTCTGCGTCTGACGCCCCTCGATCCGGTCGACGTTTCGCCCGGCGCGGCCGAGCGCGGCACCATCATCCACGCCGCCATCGGCGATTTTACCAAGCTGCACGCTGCCGCTCTGCCCGCCGATCCGGTGCGCGAGTTGCTCGCACTCGGGCGGCCACATTTTGCCGCGCTCGAGGATTTTCCCGAGGCGCGCGCGTTCTGGTGGCCGCGCTTCGAACGCATCGCCCGCTGGTTCGCGGATTGGGAGCGCAAGCGGCGGCCATCGATTGCCGCCATCACCGCGGAAATCCGCGGCGAGATCGACATTCCGCTCGCGGACGGCGCGTTCAAGCTGCGCGGCATTGCGGACAGAGTCGAACGGCGGTCAGACGGCCGCTATGTCATCCTCGACTATAAGACCGGTTCGGCGCGTACCGAGAAACAGGTGCGCACGGGTCTTGCTCCGCAGCTCACGCTCGAAGCCGCAATGCTGCGCCTTGGCGGCTTCCCCGGGATCGACGCCGGCACATCGGTCGAGGGAATCGAATACGTGCTGCTTAAGGGCGGCGCTCGGCCCGGCGAGTCGAAGCCGATCGACTTCACTGAAGGTACGCCCGACTCCCAGGCCGAGCGGGCGCTGCAAAAGCTCATCGTGCTCGCTACGCGCTTCGACAGCGACGACGAACCGTATCGCTCGCTCGTGCACCCGATGTGGACCACTCGTTACGGCGAATACGATCATCTTGCCCGGGTCAAGGAATGGTCGGCGACCGGCGGCGAGAACGACGACGCGGCGATCGCCGCCATGTTCGGGAGCGGTCCATGAGCAAGCCGCGCACCATTCCCGACGAAGTGCGGCGGCGCCAACTGGCCGCCTCCGATCCTGACGTTTCGGCGTGGGTCGCCGCCAACGCCGGCGCCGGCAAGACCTATGTGCTGGCCCAACGTGTCATCAATCTGCTGCTTAAAGGCGCGGAACCGGAGAAGATCCTCTGTATCACCTTCACCAAGGCCGCCGCCGCCAACATGGCAAAGCAGGTATTCGACCGGCTGGCGCGTTGGGCCACGCTCGACGACGCAGGTCTCGACCAGGCGATCCGCGAACATTCGCGCATGGCGCCCGATATGCCGCTGCGCGCGCGTGCGCGGCGCTTGTTCGCCCGCGCGCTTGAGACGCCCGGCGGGCTCAAAGTGCAGACCATCCACGCATTCTGCACGCAGCTCCTGCATCAGTTTCCATTCGAGGCCAACGTCGCCGCGCACTTCTCCGTACTGGACGATGCCGAGCAGTCGCAGCTTCTGGAAAAGCTGACGCTCAACGTCTTGCTCGACGGTGCCGCGGCGCCGGACAGCCGGCTCGGCCGCGCGTTGGCCTTCGCCATGACGGCGGCGGCCGACCAGACCTTCCGCGACGTGATCCGCGAAGCGATTAGCCGGCACGATGCCATCACGCGCTGGGTCGAGGACTCCGGCAGCGTCGATGCGGCGATTGGCGGTTTGTCGGCGCGGCTCGGCATCGATGCCGATGACGGACTGGAGAAGATAGAAGCCGGGTATTTTTCCGGCGAGATCATTGCTCCTTCGGAATGGCCTGCACTTGCCGACATCCTGCAGCGGGGCAACAAGTCGGATGGCGATCAGGCCGAACGTTTTCGCAAGCTCGCGACGCTGTCCGGCAGTGAACTTGTCAACGCCTACCTCGATATCTTTTGCACCAGCGACGCGCGCACGCCGCGCAAATCCATCGTCACCAAGGCGATTGCGGACGCCGCGCTGGCGGGGCGTTTGGCTGCGGAGCAGCAACGGGTCTGCGCCATTCTGCAGCGCGCGCGCGCCGTCATCTGCCGCGATCGCAGCGCGGCGCTCGTCACCGTGACCCACGAAGTGTTGCAGCGCTATCGCGCCGAGAAAGAGCGCCGCGGCTTGCTCGATTACGACGACCTGATCGACAAGGCGCTGGCGCTACTGACGAACTGCGATGCAGCCTGGGTGCACTACAAGCTCGATCTCGGCATTGATCACGTTCTGGTCGATGAGGCGCAGGATACCAGCATCGAGCAATGGACCATCGTCCGGCTGCTCACCGCGGAGTTCACCGCCGGTGCCGGCGCGCGCAGCGGCAAGCGAACTGTGTTTGCCGTTGGCGACCAGAAGCAGTCGATCTACTCCTTTCAAAACGCCGCGCCCAAGGAATTTGGCGAGATGCTGCGCTACTTCAAGACAGCGCACGAGAACAGCGGCCAGGCATTCGTCGTCAGCAAATTCGAACATTCGTTCCGCTCGGGCAATAGCGTGCTCGGCGCGGTAGATGAGGTGTTCAAGCGCAGCGACATTGCGCGCAGTGTCACGTCCGATCTGGACGGCTTTCCGCCGCATATTGCGCTGCCGGGCGCGGCGCTGAGCGCGGTCGAACTCTGGGACGCGGAACAACCCGACGAGCGCAAGGAGATCGAGGGCTGGGACGCGCCCTTCGATACAGTCAGCGAAACCAGCCCGCGGGTGAAGCTGGCGCGGCGCATCGCACGCACCGTGCGGCAGCTCGTTGATCGCGGCGCGGCGCGATACGGCGATGTGCTGATCCTGGTGCGTCAGCGCGGCGAATTGTTCGAAGCGATCATCCGCGCCCTCAAGAACCAGCACGTGCAGGTCGCCGGCGCCGACCGCCTAGTTCTCACCGAGCACATTGCCGTCATGGACTTGATGGCACTGGCCGACGCATTGCTGTTGCCGCAGGACGATCTCGCGCTTGCGGCAGTATTGCGCAGCCCGCTGTTCGGCTTCGAGGACGAAGATTTGTTCGCGATCGCCTGGGACCGCGGACGCGCGTCGTTGCGGATTGCGCTGCGCCGCAAGGCCGGCGAACGGCCGATTTTCACCAAGGCAGCAGCGCGTCTGGATGAGCTCGCGGAGGCCGCGCGGCACGAAACGCCGTTTTCATTTTACGCCCGGCTGCTCGGGGCCGGCAGAGCGCGCGCGCAATTTCTGACGCGGCTCGGACCGGAAGCGAACGACGCGCTTGACGAATTTCTCAACGTCGCATCCGACTACGAACGGCGCGAGACGCCGTCGCTGCAGGGCTTTTTGGCTTGGCTGCGCGACGCCCGGGCCGAAGTCAAACGCGATATGGAGATCGCGCGCGACGAAGTCCGGGTCATGACCGTGCACGGCGCCAAGGGTCTGGAAGCGCCGATCGTCATCCTTGCCGATACCACGACGCCGCCCGCCGGGCCGCGGCCGCCACGGCTGTTGCGGCTCGATGGTGG
>JASHRW010000387.1 GCA_030037065.1 Xanthobacteraceae bacterium | reverse complement strand
CGGGCGGCCTTGGCTCCGCCAGATCCGTCATGAGCAATCCTGCGGCCAATCGGCCGCAATACGCACCGGCGCGGCGATGGCGCGCGCGCCCACTATCGTGACACTCGATGGCGACGGCCAGAACGATCCCGCCTTCATTCCGGCGCTTGTCGACGCGCTGGAAAAGGGCGCTCCGCGTGCCGGTCTCATTGCCGGCCAGCGCGTCGACCGCAAAGCGAGCGGCTTTAAGAAAATGCAGTCGCGCATCGCCAATGCCGTTCGCGCCACCGTGCTCAAGGACGGCACCCGCGACACCGGGTGCGGGCTGAAGGCGTTCCGCCGCGACTTGTTCTTGGCGCTGCCTTATTTCGACGGTTTGCATCGCTTCCTTCCGGCATTGGTTCGCCGCGAAGGATTCGATGTCGGCTATGTCGACGTGGTCGATCGGCCGCGCCGGCACGGCACGTCGAACTACGGAATGTGGGACCGGCTGTGGGTCGGCATTCTGGACCTCGCCGGCGTGTGGTGGATCATTCGGCGGAAGAAGCGCGTGCCGCGCTATGAGGAGGTGACTCGTGCTCGTTGAACTTTCCCATGCGGTCGGCGACTATTTGATGGACGTTCTGGTCAGACGTGCCGATTGGTGGCTGCTTTTGGGCTTCGCAGCGCAAGCGTTGTTCACGATGCGTTTTCTGGTGCAGTGGATCGCTTCCGAACGCCTCGGCCGCAGCGTCATCCCGGTAGCGTTTTGGTATTTCTCCATCGGCGGCGGCGTGCTGCTTTTGATCTATGCGCTCGATCGCCGCGACGCGGTGTTCATCGCCGGCCAGGCGTTCGGCGTGTTCGTGTATCTGCGTAACCTGTACTTCGTGCTGCGCGACCGCAAGGCCGCCACATCCGCGGTGTGAACCGACTGGTCAGCCGCGCGCTGCCGCCGCCAGCGCCGCAAAGCCGCGTTCCAGATCGGCGATGAGATCTTCGATTGCCTCAAGGCCGATATGGAAACGCACGGTCGGGCCGCCCGGCGCCCAGCGCGTCGCGGTGCGCGCCGGAGTGCAGTCGAACGGAATGGCGAGACTTTCGTAGCCGCCCCACGAGGCGCCGATGCCAAACAGCTTGAGCGTATCAAGAAAGGCATAGTACGCCTTCTGTGGCACCGGTTTGAGCACCATGCTGAACAAGCCGGACGCACCGGTAAAGTCGCGCTTCCAGATGGCGTGCCCGGGATGGCTGGGCAGCGCAGGGTGCAAAAGCCGCAAAACTTCCGGCCGCTGCTCCAGCCAACGCGCTACGGCGATCCCGGATTTGAAATGCCGATCGAGCCGCACTGAAAGCGTGCGCAAGCCGCGCAGCCCGAGATAGACGTCGTCCGGCCCTTCGCACAGCCCGGTCAGCCGCACGGTGGTTTTCAGCCCTGTGACCGTTGCGGCGTTGGCCGACACTGTGCCCAGCATCACGTCGGAATGCCCGCCGATATATTTGGTGCCGGCCTGGATCGCGAGGTCGACGCCATGGTCGAGCGGACGAAAGTAAAGTGGCGTCGCCCAGGTGTTGTCCATGAGCACCAGCGCGCTCTTGTCGTGCGCGACGTTGGCGATGGCGGCAACGTCCTGCATTTCGAAAGAAAGCGAGCCCGGCGACTCCAGATAGACGGCACGCGTATTGGCGCGAAACTGCCCGGCGATACCGGCGCCGATCAAAGGATCATAAAAGCTTGTCTCGACGCCAAGCCGCTTGAGTATCTGCTCGCAAAAGTTTCGTGTCGGCCCGTAGGCACTGTCGGTGATCAGCACATGGTCACCTGATTTGACGACCGACAACAGCGCGGCCGAAATCGCCGCCAAGCCTGACGGCAACAACGACACCCCAGCGCACTGCGGGCCTTCGAGTTCGGCTAAAGCTCCTTCGAGCGCCTCAGTGGTCGGCGTACCGCGGCGCCCATATTGATAGCGCGCGCGGTGGGCCAAGAAATCCTCGGCACTCGGATAGAGCACGGTCGAGGCATGGTAGACCGGCGGGTTGACGAAGCCGTAATAAGAGGCTGGATCACGTCCGGCAGTGACCAGACGCGTATCGGAGTGCTGCGGCGGGGTGGCGCCTTCTTTGTCGCTGCTGTCGTTCATGCCGTTTTGCTGCGCTGCGCTGAGAAGCGCACCTTAGATTAGCTTCCGCGCCGGTCAACCCCTTGACCTTGTTATGCGATTGTTCTCAGGTTGGAATGCGCATGGACGAGGGATAGATCGTCGACATCGCGGCGCCAAAAAGTTTTTCGAGTCGCCGCAGCACGAGCGGACGCGGTTGTTTCTGCAGCAAATTCTGCATTGAGTTTCTGACGGCAAACTCCGCCACAGCATTGCGACTGCGCCGGCTAAATCCGGTGCAGAATGCCAAGTGATTCGCAGTTTGAAGATGAAAGAGCGTTCATAATCAAAAAATGTTGAGAAGATTACAAAGCTGTAATCCTAAAAGGATTCAGGTGACCAAAGTTTAACTTGAGTCGTGCAGGCGGCATGTCTTTATTTGCAGCATCTTGACATCCCGTGGAGGATAAAATGCTCAAGCCAGTAATTGCCGCGACGGCCGTTCTCGCTATTGCCGGCTCTTCGATCGTATATGCACAGCAAGGTTCCGGCGATCACAACCGCTTCGGTCACTGGGGCCAGCGCGGCGACCACCATCATCGGCCGAGCGCCGCCGATATGGCCGCTTTCACCGATGCGCGCATCGCGGCGCTCAAGGCCGGCCTCGAGCTCACGGCCGATCAACAGAAGAACTGGCCGGCGTTCGAGCAGGCACTGCGGGACCTCGCGCAATTGCGCGTGGCGCGTATCGAAGCTCGGGAACAGCACCAGCAACAGCAACAGGGCCAGAGCCAAAGTGGTCCGTTCGACCGGCTGGCGCGGCAGGCGGACAATTTGGCTAAGAGAAGCGCGGCGTTAAAGAAGGTCGCCGATGCCGGCGGGCCGCTCTACCAGAGCCTGACGGACGCGCAGAAGGAGCGCTTCAAGACGCTCGCGCGCATGCTGCGGCCGCATCCCCGCACGAGGTTCGCCTTCAATGAATGGCACCGTGGCGGTCATGGATTCGGGCCCGAGCATCATCGGTTCGGACCGGATGGCGGCGGCAACGGCAGCGACAACGGCGGCGGTCACGGCTCGCAGCTCTAACGGTGCCGATTGCCTTTCATTGCGCGGGTGCCCGCTGAATTTTTGCCTCCCCGCAGCGGGCATCCAAACGGAAGCCGCAGGACACATCCTGCGGCTTTCGTGATTCTGGCCGGCGCAAAAACGAAAGCCTTTGTGCCGGCGATCAGTGCGGGTCGGCGCTATTGAGCGCGCACGAGAGGGCCGTCGGCCTTTTTCCAGGCATCGATGCCGCCCTCGATGTGACGCGCTGATTTGAACCCGGCATCCTGGGCCGCTTGCACCGCCATCGCCGAGCGCTCGCCGAAGGCGCAGTAGAAGATGAGTCGTTTGCCGGTCGCCACGGCCAATTCGTGCAGCATGCCGCCGGTCCCAATGTTCTCCTGCAGATCCGGATAAGGCGCATGCAGCGACCCCGGAATAATGCCGTGCTTCTCGCGCTCGCCTTTTTCACGCAGATCGATGAGCGCCACGCCGGAGCGGCCGGCGAGCGCGATCGCGTCGGCGGCCGACAACGCCCAGCCCTTGCGCGCGATTTCTTGCTGGCGCAGGCCGACATGCATATTGGCCGGCACCGCCACATCCATCATCTTCGGGTTCGACAGCTTCAAATTGTTCATCAGGTCGACGTATTCTTCGATCGATTTGACCTGCAGCCGCGGATTGAAGTGCTTTTCCTCGCCTATGGTCGAGACGGTGTCACCCTTGTAGTCGTGCGCCGGATAGATCAGCGTCTCGTCGGGCAACCTGAGCAGCTTGTTGAAAATCGAATCGTATTGGGCGCGCGCATCGCCATTCTGGAAATCGGTGCGGCCGGTGCCGCGAATGAGCAGCGTGTCTCCGGTGAAGACGCGGTCGGCGAGCACGAAGCAATAGGAATCGTCAGTGTGACCCGGCGTATAGAGCACGTCGAGACGCAGTCCCTCGATGTCGATGCGATCGCCCTCGGCAACGCGCATGGACACGACATCCGCATGGGTGTGTTCGCCCATCACGGTGATGCAGTGGGTGCGGTCGCGCAGCGCGCCGAGTCCGGTGATGTGATCGGCGTGCAAATGCGTGTCGACGGCCTTGACCAGCCGCAAGTCCAGCTCGTGCACGAGCTGCAGGTAGCGCTCGACCTTCTCCAGCACAGGATCAAGAATCAACGCCTCGCCGCCACGCCGGCTGGCGAGAAGATAGGTATACGTGCCGGACACGGAATCGTAGAGCTGGCGGAAGATCATGTGCGGCTCCGCGGGGCATTATATACCGCCATTGGAGGCAAAGCCTGGTCTTTGCGAGGAAGCGGCGTTGTGGGAGCTTGCGGCGCCACAGAAAAACGGGTGAATATCGAAGCGGCTCGTCATGCAATCAGCCGCGGCTGAACCAAAACGAACAGGCGAGCCGGGGAGGAACCATCATGTTCGCACGTGCGCTTGCGGCGCCCTTCTTCGCCGCGCTTATTTTGACGACCGGTGCCGCTTCGGCGCAGACTTATCCCACTCGCCCCATCACCATGATCGTGGCGTTCCCGCCCGGCGGCGCCGACGACGCGACCGCGCGCATGATTCAGGACCCGATGCAGAAGGCGCTCGGCCAGCCGATCGTGATCGAAAACGTCGGCGGCGCCGGCGGCATGATCGCCGCGGCCAGGGCCGCCCGCGCCTCTCCCGACGGTTACACCATCCTGCAGCATCAGGATGCGCTGGCCGCGGGCATGGCGCTTTATCCGCAGCTCAGCTTCGATGCGGAGAAGGATTTCGTCCCCATCGGCCTCATCAACACAGTCTCCAATACGATCGCGGGTCGGCCGACGCTGCCGCCGAACAATTTTCAGGACCTGCTGGCTTGGCTGAAGGGGCCGGGACGGAACGCCAAGATCGGCCATCCCGGCGTCGGCTCGTTCGGCCATTTGGCTGAAGTGCTGGCCTTTCAGGAAATGGGCGTGAAGGTCATTCAGGTTCCCTATCGCGGCGCGGGCCCGGCGCTCGTCGACTTGTTGGGGGGGCAGGTCGACCTCGGTCCGATCTCGGCCGTGGTC
>JASHRW010000386.1 GCA_030037065.1 Xanthobacteraceae bacterium | reverse complement strand
CAGAGCTAGTTTATTGGAAGTGCGCCACCGTTCTGTTCGGTACCGACACCTTCCTCAACGGCTATGCGCGCATGGCGAATCCTTACGACTTCCGCTCGCTGCGTTACGTAGTCGCCGGCGCCGAGCCGGTCCGCGAATCCACGCGACAGATTTATCTGGAAAAATTCGGATTGCGCATTCTCGAAGGCTACGGCGTGACCGAGACGTCGCCGGTGTTGGCGCTGAACACGCCGATGTTCAACAAGTTCGGCAGCGTCGGCCGCATCCTTCCCGGCATGGAGGCGAAACTAGAACATGTCGACGGTGTCGAGGAAGGCGGACGGCTTTACGTGAGAGGACCGAATGTGATGCTCGGCTATCTGCGCGCCGACAAGCCGGGGGTGCTCGAACCGCCTCCCGACGGCTGGCATGATGCCGGCGACATCGTCAGCATCGACGCGCAGGGTTTCATTACGATCAAAGGCCGCGCCAAGCGCTTCGCCAAGGTCGGCGGCGAGATGGTCTCGCTCGCCGCGGTGGAAATGCTGGCGGCCGACCTCTGGCCGGACAATATTTCCGCGGTTGAAGCCGTGCCCGACGCCCGCAAGGGCGAGCGTCTGATCCTGACTACGGATAAGCACGGCGCAACGCGGTCCGAATTTCAGGCTTATGCGCGCAGCAAACACGCCTCCGAACTGATGCTACCTTCGGAAGTCATCGTGCTCGACAAGCTACCTCTGTTAGGCTCGGGCAAGGTCGATCACTTGACGCTGCAGAAGTTCGTGCTCGAGCAGGCGACGGCGAAGGCCGCGGCGGCGGAGTAACGGCGCCTCGCTCAGAATTCGTTGCCGTACTGCTCCTTGAGCAGGTCGAGCCGACGCAGCGTATCGCGATCGCTGACCACAAACAGCGTCGCGGTCTCGTCGGCGCGGTGGGTGATCCAGTTGCCGTGCGGCAAGCTGAACACGTCGTGGACTTCCCAGGATACGGCATCCGCGCCGACGCGCGTTGTGCCGCTGCCTTCGCAGACCAGGCACACCGCGCTCGCGGTGGTGCGAAAGCGCACGGTCTCGCTGCCCTTGTCGATCTGGATCAGAGAGCAATCGATCAGCGGCATGGTCGGGCCGCCGGTGACCGGATTGATATAGCGCACGCGGCGCGCGCCGTCCTTGCCTTTCGGCGCCGCCTGCACCGCGTTGCGCGCCGCGACCCAGGGATAACGGAATACCGGCGAGAAGGCGCGCGCCTCGCCGCCGAGCTCGGGCACGATATTGGCATAGGCGAAAGCGGCGTCCTCCGGCAGGTACGGCACGTCGTGCGCCGGGCCCGGTTCGAAAGCATCGGTGCCAAGGTGGCGGTGCAGCGGCACGTCGAGCGCGTCGAGCCAGATGATCGGTGCGTTACCCCGGTGCACGTGCTCGTGCCAGGTCCAGCCGGGCGTGATGACGAGGTCGCCTTCTTCCATCGGACAGTCTTTGCCGTCGACGATCGTGGAAGCGCCGCTTCCCTCAATCACGAAGCGTAACGCATTCATCGTGTGTCGGTGCGGGCGGGCTCTTTCGCCGGGCAGCAAAATCTGCAGCGCAGCCGACAGATTGGTGGTCGTCCCGCCGGCGTCACCGACGGAGTTTGGATCGGACAGCGTCAGCACGCGGCGTTCCACCGCCTGCGGCGAGGCGACTTTCACTGCATCGTCCACCAGCGGACGGATCTGCTTCCACCGCCAATGGCTTGGTGCCGGGCCACCCTCTCGGGATTTGTGCGCGGTCTCGCTTTCCCACAGCGGATGCAGATTGGCCGCGCGCCACGCAGCGCGAATGTCATCGTAGGAACGCTCGCCAGATTGCGCCTGCCTGGGGATATCGGTTGCACTCATGGGGCGTTCTCCGCAAGACGGTTCGCGGATTATAGCACACGTGCGCCCAGCGCGCCGGTCGGGCGGCGCGCATCTGCGGATCGGCTACACCGCCGCGCGAGTGCGACAGACTGCGCTGCTGCCGCGACCAAATCTGCCTAGCGGGCCGCCACTGGCCGGTATATCGTGCTTGAGCCTTCCGTCAGAATTCACATCGAACGGACATTATCCAAAAGAAAACAGGTGGGCTCGCACCCATCGCACGGTAAGCGGCACATCGCGCCTATAGGTATCTGTCGTTCGCCGAGTAGGAAGCGAGGCCGGAGGGAGGAGTCCACGACGCGAGAGCGCCGATACAGGACTTTGCGCCGAGCAGAGGGGGAGCGCCATGACGAGCAGAAACACGGTGCCATTCGACGTAACGGCCGCGGCCTGTGCCCCGGAAGGTTTGGCGCACCGCTGCGCACTGCGCGTTGTCGCCGCGGCGAGCGTCGCCGCGCTGATGTTCGGCGTTCCGAACCCTGCGGCGTTGGCCGCCGACCCGATCAAGATCGGAATTCTGCTGCCGCTGTCGGGCAATTTCACCGAGAACGGCCAGCAGACCCTGACTGGACTCAAGATCTATTTCGACCAGGTCGGCAACAAAGCCGGCAACTATCCGCTCGAACTTCTGGTCGAGGATGCGCAGGGCAAGCCGGATGTTGCCGTCACCAAGGCGCGCAAGCTGGTGCAAGGCGAGGGTGCCCAGGTACTCACCGGCATCGTCTCGTCGGGCGTCGCGCTCGCGGTCAACGACTACTCGCGCGAGAACAAAGTCCCGCTGGTGCTGTCAGGGGACGCCGGTGCCGACGAACTGACGATGCCCGGCCCGCTCGCCAATCCTTACCTTGTGCGCACCTCGCAGAATAGCCGCATCATGGCGGTCGGCGCCGACTGGGCCTACAAGAAAGGCTGGCGCAAGGTGGCGATGATCGGCTCCGATTACGCCGGCGGCGTCGGCGTGAACTACGCCTTCGCGCAGGAATTTTGCCGGCTCGGCGGGCGAATCACCCAGGCCGAATGGGCGCCGATCGGCACTCCCGATTTTGGTCCTTATCTCACCAATCTCGACCGCACCGCCGACGCCGTGGTGACCTTCGAACCCGGCGCCGACGGGTTGCGGCTTGCGCGCCAATATTCCGAATTCGGCCTCAAAAGTAAGCTGCCGGTGCTCGATCTTTATGCCGGGCTGGTCTACGAGCCGAACCTGTCGCAACTTGGCGATGCCGCGCTCGGTATCTATTCCGCCCTGTTTTACTCGCCGATGCTCAAGACGCCGGAAAACGAACGGTTCGTCGCCGAATTCAAAAAACGCATGCACTCGCTGCCGTCCAACGAGGGGCCGAACGGCTATGTCGGCGCGCATGCGATCGTTGATGCCATCAAGGCGGTCAACGGCGACCTTTCCGACAAGATGAAATTCATCGCCGCGTTAAAGGCCGTGAAGTTCGACTCGCCGAAAGGGCTGATCTCACTCGATCAATACGGCCAGGTGATCCAGTCCATGTATATCCGCCAGGTCGAGAAGGTCGACGGTCAACCGGCGAATGTGCCAGTTGCGACTTACAAGAACATCGACCAATTCTGGCCCTATACGGCGGCGCAATTTGCATCGTTCAAATACACCTACAAGGGATCCAAGGACTCGCTGACCGACTGCGCTAGACTCTTGGCCAGGAAGTAGGACCGTGTGCGCCTCGTCGTTGACATCGAGCGGCTCGCGGTTACGGTCTCGCAAGCCATCTTCGACAATCGCGCCAAGGCGACGGTTTGTGACGCAAGCATGCGATCGCCTAAATCTCGCGGTATTCACAAGGGGAACGCCATGACGACCAGAAAAACGATACTCTGCGATGCCGCGGACGCGCGCATAGGCGTAACGCTGCCCGGCAAACAACTTGCGCGCCGGGGCGCGCTCCGCGCCGTCGCCATCGCGGGGGTTGCCGCGTTGCTGCTCGGCGCCGCGCCCTTTGCGGCGCGGGCGGCTGGCCCGATCAAGATCGGCGTCCTGCTGCCTCTGTCGGGCAATTTCGCCGTGCTCGGCCAGCAGGCCCTGACCGGCATGAAAATCTATCTCGATCAGGTCGGCAACAAGGCCGGCGATAACCCGATCGAGCTTCTGGTCGAGGATTCGCAGGGCAAGCCCGACGTCGCCGTGACCAAGGCACGCAAGCTGGTGCAAGGCGAGGGTGCCCAAGTGCTCACCGGCGTGGTCTCGTCCGGCGTTGCACTCGCCACCAACGACTATTCGCGCGACAACAAGGTGCCACTGGTGTTGTCGGCAGACGCCGGCGTCACCGAACTGACGATGCCCGGGCCGCTCGCCAACCCCTACCTCGTGCGCACTTCGCAGAATGGCCGTGCGGTCGGCGCCGTGGGCGCCGACTGGGCGTACAAGAAAGGCTGGCGCAAAGTCGTGACGATCGGTTCCGATTACGCCGGCGGTCTCGACGTGGACTACGCTTTTGGGCAGGAGTTTTGCAGCCTCGGCGGCCGGGTCGTGCAAGCCGAATGGTCGCCGATCGGCACCGCCGATTTCGGTCCTTATCTCACCAATATCGACCGCACCGCCGACGCCGTGATCGCCTTCGCGCCGGGTGCGGACGGGCTGCGGCTCGCCCGCCAATATTCGGATTTCGGCCTCAAGGGCAAGCTGCCGGTGCTCGACCTCTTCGGCACGCTCGTCTACGAACCGAACTTGCCGCAGCTTGGCGACGCCACGCTCGGCATGTATTCGGTCCTGTTCTACACGCCGATGCTGAAGACCCCTGAGAACCAGAGCTTCGTCGCCGAATTCAAAAAGCGGATGCACTTCATGCCGGCCAACGAGGGGCCGAACGGCTATGTCGGCGCCGAGGCGATCGTCGATGCCGTCAAAGCGGTCAACGGCGATCTTTCCGACA
Source organism: Xanthobacteraceae bacterium (assembly GCA_030037065.1). Classification (GTDB taxonomy): domain Bacteria; phylum Pseudomonadota; class Alphaproteobacteria; order Rhizobiales; family Xanthobacteraceae; genus BOG-931. The sequence goes on along the minus strand of JASHRW010000386.1, from coordinate 6,327 downwards.
CGATGAAATTCATGGCGGCGCTCAGGGCCGTGAAATTCGATTCGCCCAAGGGGCCGATCTCGCTCGACAAATACGGCCAAGTCATTCAGCCGATGTATATCCGCGAAACCGAGAAGGTCGATGGCCAAACGGCGAATGTGCCGATCGCGACCTACAAAAGCGTCGATCAGTTCTGGCCCTATACCGAAGCCGAGTACGCATCGTTCAAATACACGTATAAGGACGCCAAGAACGCGATGACCGATTGCACGCGGCTGTTGGCCAAGAAGTAACGCAAGCGCGTTTCAAAGGGGGAACCAACCTAAACGGAATCTGCTGTAGGGGCCGCTCTTGGTTAGGCGCCTGATGTAGTCCTCGATGACTTGGGTCATTCACATCCTCAACGGCGTCGCCTACGGGATGCTGCTGTTCCTCATCGCAGCGGGATTGTCGTTGATTTACGGGTTGATGAAAATTCTCAACCTGACCCACGGCACGTTCTATCTGGTCGGCGGTTACATCGGCCTCACGGTGATGCAGACGACCGGCAGTTTCATTCTGGCGCTTATCGCCAGTGTGCTCGCCATGGCGCTCCTCGGCGCAATTATCGAGCGGTTCTTCTTGCGTCGCTTTCATCTCGACGAGCTGCCGCAGACGCTGCTGACCTTCGGCTTTCTGTTTATCTTCGCCGATCTGTCGCTGTGGATCTGGGGCGGCAATCCGTTGATGCTCGACGAGCCGGAGATTCTCCAGCGCTCGGTGCCGATGGGTTATTACGCTTATCCGGTCTACCGGCTGTTTCTGATCGCGGTCGGGCTCGCCGTCGCCGGCGGTTTGTGGTGGTTTCAGGAAAAGACGCGGCTCGGCACCATGCTGCGCGCCGGCGTCGACGATGCCGAGATTGCGCGCGCGCTCGGCATCAACGTGTCGCTCTTGTTCACGCTGGTCTTCGCGGTCGGCGCTGCGCTCGCGGCCTTGGCCGGCGTTCTCGCCGGTCCGGTGCTCAGTCTCTATCCAGGCGCCGATTTCGAGGTGCTGATCCTCGCCTTCGTCGTGGTGATCGTCGGCGGGCTGGGCAGCCTGCGCGGCGCGCTCGCCGGCGCGCTGCTGGTCGGCATCCTCGATGATTTCGGCAAGGCCTTCTTTCCCGAATTTGCGCTGTTCACCGTCTTCGTGCCGATGGCCGTCATTCTGGTGCTCCGGCCGACCGGCCTGTTCGGCCGCCGATGAAAGCGCGCGTCTGGCCGTTCATCGGCGCGGTCGCGGTGTTGGCGCTGCTCATCGCGCTGCCCGACATCCTGCGCCCCTATTATGTCGGGCTTGCAACCCGGATGTTGATCTTCGCGCTGTTCGCGATGAGTCTTGATCTTCTGCTCGGCTATGCCGGGCTTGCCTCGCTCGGTCACGCCGCGTATTTCGGCGTTGCCGCCTATACGATTGCGCTGTTGGTCCTGCGCGCCGGGGTAGACAGTGGCATCGCCTTTCCGGCTGCGCTCGTCGCCGCCGCTATCATCGGCGCGCTGTTCGCTCCGCTGGCGCTGCGCGCGCGGGGCAGTTATTTTTTGATGATCACGTTCGCGCTCGCCCAAGTGGTCTGGAGCGTCGCCTTTGGCTGGCGCTCGCTCACCAACGGCGACGACGGCATGCCCGGCGTGACCCGCCCGTATTTCGGTTGGTCGCTCGATAATACGACTTCGTTCTATTACTTCGCTCTCGCCGTGATCGGCATTGCCGCGCTGCTCCTCTTCGCCATCGTGAAGTCACCGTTCGGCCGTGCGTTGCGCGGCATCCGCGAGAGCGAATCGCGCATGCAGGCGCTCGGCTACAACGTGTGGCGCCATCAATACGCGGCGTTCGTGCTGTCGGCGTTCTTTGCCGGTATTGCGGGCGCGCTTTACGCCTATTTCAACCGCTTCGTCGGCCCCGAGTACCTTTATGTCGTTCAATCGGCCGAGGCGCTGATCATGGTCATCCTAGGCGGCGCCGGTACGCTGCTCGGTCCGGCGATCGGCGCCGCGCTAATCGTTTTCCTGGAGGATTTCGTCAGCTCCCTGACCGAACATTGGGTTCTCGTGCTCGGCGTCATCTACGTCCTGGTTACGCTGTTCGCGCCGCGCGGCCTGATCGGGCTCTATGTCGATTTTCGTCAACGCCGAGCGCTCAAATGACCGCGCTCGCCGTCGAGAACGTTTGCAAGAATTTCGGCGGCGTCGCCGCGCTCGCCGGCGTCTCGTTCGACGTGAACGAGGGCGAGCGGCGGGTTCTGCTCGGGCCGAATGGTGCCGGCAAGACGACGCTGTTTCATACCATTTCGGGCAACCTCATGCCGTCGGCGGGCCGCGTCGCGTTGTTCGGTCTCGACATCACGCGGCTGCGGCCCGACCTGCGCGCGCGGCATGGGCTTGCCCGCACCTTCCAGATCACCAATCTGTTTCCGCGGCTTACCGTGCTCGATAGCGTGCTGCTCGCGCTTGGCGGTATTGATGGGCAGCGACTGCAATTGTTCCAGCCGCCGTCGCGTCAGCGAACCCGCTATGGCGAGGCCGCCCGGCTATTGGATCGATGGGGGCTCGCCGGCACCGCTGAACGCATCGTGCGCACCTTGTCTTACGGCGAGCAGCGCCAGCTGGAGATTGCGCTGGCGCTCGCCGGCAAGCCGCGGCTCCTGCTGCTCGATGAGCCGACCGCTGGACTCTCGCCGGCCGAGACGCGCCGCGTCGTCGCCTTGGTGCGCGAGCTGCCGCGCGACATGACCATCCTGATGATCGAGCATGACATGGACGTGGCCTTCGAGCTTGCCGACCGCATCGCGGTCATGCACCAGGGTCGGCTGATCGCCGAAGGCGACGAGGCCGCTATTCGCGCCAATCAGCAGGTCACCGACATCTATCTGGGAGCGGAATGATCCCGTGCTGAAAGTCGAGGACGTCCACACCTATTACGGCTTGAGCCACATCCTGCAGGGCATCTCGCTTGCGATCGAGCCCGGCGAGGTGGTGGCCGTCATCGGCCGCAACGGCGTCGGCAAGACCACCCTGGTGCGCTCGATCGTCGGGCTCACGCCGGCGCGCAGCGGACGGATCGTGTTCAAGGACACCGACATCACCCGCATGCCCTCGCACCGTATCGCGCAGCTCGGCGTCGGCTTGGTGCCGCAGGGTCGCCGCATCTTTGCGTCGCTGTCGGTGCGCGAGCATCTGCAAGTCACCGCGCGGCGCCGCGGTCTCGCGCAGTGGACGCTGGAGCGGTTGATCGCGTTGTTTCCCAACCTCGCCGAGCGGCTTGGCGCGACGGCGAACAAGCTGAGCGGCGGGGAACAACAGATGCTGGCGGCTGGCCGCGCGCTGGTCGGCAACCCCGATCTGTTGTTGATGGACGAGCCGACCGAGGGACTAGCGCCGCTCATGGTACGCGAGCTCGGCCGGCTGGTCGAAACCTTGAAGGAGACCGGGGTCTCGATCCTCTTGGTCGAGCAGCAGCTTGCCTTCGTGCTGCGCCACGCCGACCGCGTCTACATTCTCAGCAAGGGCCAGATCGTACACCATTGCCGCCCGGCAGAACTCGCCGAAGATCACGAGACCAAGTCGCGGTATCTGGGCGTATAAGGTTCGGGCGGGCAGTTCGCTTTTGGCGCGAAGCGAACATGAACCGGCAAGCCGAGCGACTCAGATTGATCGCGAGTGACTCGAGCGCGGCATCTATCGCTTTAAGGGATGCTACAAATCTGTTTTGGTCATATTGGTTCAAACCATTTTTGTTTCATGATATTTTGGGCTTTAGCCGATCGGAGGAAAGCAATGAAATCCTTTCCCGCGTCGCGTTGCTTGCTCGTTGCGACTATGCCGCCCGCGTAATTCGTATATTTCTGTAGTGTGCGAGGAAGCGCGCCGAGAGACTCAATTTTAGGATTAATGACGATGTTGCTCATCTGATCAAAACCGATGTCCGCATCGCCCTTAACAACCGTCTCGCCTTTAGCTCGCGCGGCAACGAGTATAGTCTTCGGCTTCATCTCAGCAGCGATACCGAGACGCTGGATTATTGCCTGCGCAGCAATTCCGCTGGAATCGCCTAGCGCCGGGTTGCCATAGACGATTGCTTTCGCGGCAAGCAGAACTTTCTTGAATTGGTCCACTGAGCCAATCGCTGGTTTCGGTTCGCCCTTGCGCACGAACACGCCCAACGCAACCTTGGCGACCGCCCCATGGCCGTCCGCTAGGAGAATTTTCTGCTTGATCAAGTCGGCGAGGTGCGCGTCTGTAACGACGGCCACATCCGCGGCATCGCCTTTTTTAAGTTGCGCGATAATCGCCCCCACGGTCCCGTACTCGACCGTGACTTTGTTGCCTGAACTTTTCTCATATTCCGGAATGACCTGCGTCAACGCGGCCCGCATTGCCGCCGGAAATAACGCTTTGATCTCGGCAGCCTGGGCTGAGCTCGATAGGGCCAGAATGCCGGGTGAAACCACGAGGGCCGCTGCAGCGGCCGCCCTGACCAGGGATGCAATTCGCCAACGGTACAGGGGCATGATGTCCTCCCACACTATAGCCTGCTCGGCACCGACAGGAGCCTCCCGCTCCAAATGAATGGGTCGCGACTTATTCTGCCGGTTCCAAGAAGATTATTGCGGTACGACACGGTATCGCCACGCGACCCGGTGTCGCGATTGGCCCTGGCCCTAGGCCAAGGCGAGACCTAAGCGCTGTTCCCTTGGCCGCGGCGGACCGATAAGCTGTCCGCCATGACGGACGTGATGCAGCGTGCATTGGGGGAGGCGCGCGGAAGGCGGAGCAAGGTCGGCGGCATTGCTGAACTGGCCGAGGGTAAGCTGTATGTTTTGCAGCATACCTACCCGCTCGACGGCCGGGTGAGTTTTTATCCGGCGAACGCGCGCGGCTTTTCGGTCGCGAATTCCTATCTGCTCAAACAGCCCGACGCTGCCATGCTGATCGACACCGGCTTCGGCAAGGACGAGCCGGCGATTCGCGGTGAGATCGAACAGCTGATCGCTCCCGGATTGCCTCTGTCGCTGTTCCCGCTCCGGCTCAACGAGTTCATGTCGATCAACAACGTCGAGAGCTTCGCCGGGCATTTCAATGTCGAGACCTGCTACACCGGCAATATCGACGCGGCTTTGTGGTTCGATTTCGGCGCCAAGGCGGAAGGTCGCGACATCCTCAAATCGATGAAAGTCACCGCGGTGTCGCGCGCGGATTGTATCCAGCTCGGCAAGGCTGGCCGCTCGATAGACGTGATGAACGCGCCGATCCGGCTGATCGCCACCCGCTGGCTCTACGATCACGCCACCAGAACGCTGTTTTCCTCCGATCTGTTCACCCACGTCTGGCGCGACCGCGAGAGCGGGCCGTGGTTCGTCACCGAGGCGGACAATGATTCGACGTCGCTCGCCGACGTGCGCTCGCACATGCTCAACACGCGCTATTGGTGGCTGGAGGGCGCGCCGACCGATTCGATCCGCCGCGGCATCGGCGCGATCTTCGACAAGTACGACATCGAGACCATCGCGCCCGGCTACGGCTGCATTCTGCGCGGGCGCAATGTGGTCGCGCAGCACTATAGGATGTTGGATGAGTTTTTGGCGGCCAGTGATAAGAGCCGGATGGTGTCGCGCTACGTGTCGCGCGATGAGGAGCGGTAAAGATATCCGCCCCCGCTTCGCGGGAGCGGAGAAGAATACCGCTACGCCGTCTGATTCCGCTTCAGAAACGTGCGCACGCGGTTGATGGTGCGGGCCTTCAGCTCCGGCGGCTCCTTCCAGGGAAACACCGTAATCTCGGCATTGGGCGCCAGCGAGGCGATGTCGATCGACACCTGCAGCGGATGCGCCGGCACGTCGTCGGGCAGCACCAGTATCGGTGTCTGGCACGATTTCGCAAACTCGCGCGACACGCTGTACACGAAGTCCGGCCGCACGCGGTAAAGATTGTGCAGATACCTCTCGATGGTCGCCATCGACACATCGGGCCGGCGCTCAAGGAACTCCTTGGCCCAGACGTTCTTGCCGGACTCGTACATGTAATCCGGCTGCTCCGGCTTGTGCCCGACCGGCTGGCTCAGGATGGCGGCGACCACACGCTGCGGCGCGCGTTCAATCAGCTTCATCGCGAACGGGCCGCCGATGCAATTGCCGAAGAAAAAAAACCGGCGAATGCCGAGATGGTCCATCACCCCGAGCTGATCGTCGGCAAACGCGTCCCATGGATTGTCGACCGGGATCGGACCGGTCGACTCGCCGTTGTTGGCGTTGCGCTGGTCCATGGTGATCACGCGAAAGTCGTTCTTGAACTCCTCCGGGATGTTGATCACGGCAGTCGGCCAGTTGGC
>JASHRW010000385.1 GCA_030037065.1 Xanthobacteraceae bacterium | reverse complement strand
TGCGCGAGCGCGATCCGAAAAGGCTCATTCCGCCGCTGCACGGCGCGCTGCTCAAGAACGAGCAGGACGTGCACCTGTTCGAGCGACTCGCGTTCATGGCGCGGCGCGAGGGGCGGTAGATCGCGCCGCCGGGCTGCCGGACGACATCGTGACGCGATCGAACATCGAAATCGGCCGCACTTTGGAAAATGGCCGGATGCTCAATTGGCTCGATTGAGCATAAATACGCTGGAACTTCTTCGATTGGCGCTCGAAAGCCCGCCGCCAGCCGCGATCACCCCATTAGCGACATTTATCGACCACCGCTCTGATTCTTATCCCCATCTGATTTCCAGGTGGGGGCATATGACATTGCGTCTTTCAAACTCCAGCGCGCTTGTGGAAAAGCGAGGGCGAGAACTTCGCGAGCCGTCGCGATGAAGGGTGGATAGGAATGCTGGAGAAACGCCCTCTCAAGCGGGCGCCGCAGCCGACAGACCTGCACGTCGGGCGCCGCATTCGCATGCGTCGCCGCGCGCTTGGCATCTCCCAGGCGGTGCTCGCCAACGCCGTCGGCGTGGCATTCCAGCAAATCCAGAAATATGAGAACGGCACGAACCGCGTCGGTGCGGGACGGCTGCAGGCGATTGCCGAGGCGCTTGATTGTCATCCCGCGTGGTTCTTCGACGACGCACCGGGCTCGCTTCGCGGCAAGCGCGGCGCGACGCTGGGCGACGAGGCTGTACTCTCGGCCTTTCTGGCCGACGCGCAAGCGTCCGATATCGTGCGTCGATTTGCGCGCCTGCCGCCGCGGATCAAGCACGCGTTCGCCGAACTTGCCGCGGCCGTCGTCGAAGCGCTGGAGCGTGTGTGACGACGTGCGCAGCGACAACCGTCCCGGCGGAACGCTGTTCTTGCATGGCTCTAGAAAACGCAACCAGCCGAAAATCGCCCGCAACGCAATCTTCTCTATCGTCCTCTCTGGTCGATACGCATTTCGGCCAAAATCTGATCGACCGGTCCCACATTCGGCGGGTTGATGACTTCGGTATTGATCCAGCGTTTGCGCTTTTTGGCTTCGGCTCCGGACGTTTTCAGTTTGCGATCGAATCCCATGGTGAAGACGGCGCCGAACCGGCCGAGATCGAGACAGGTGGTGTAGTCGGGCTGCCGGTAGCGCCGGAAGGGTTGACCGAGCAGATCGCAGGCTGCGTTCCGGCCGGCGTATTTTCCCATCGTGCGCGAGGTCTGGCACGACATGATCGCCATATTGCTGTCGTCCGCATAGGCACAAGCGACATCGCCGGTCGCGTAGACATGTTCGACACCGATCACCTGCAGGTTGTCGTCGACATGCAGCCGGCCTGATTCGTCGCGTTTGCCGGGAATCTGCTCGGTCAGCGCGCTCGCGCTCATGCCGACCGTCATGACGGTGGTCGCTGTCGCGATTTTTTCTCCGGTCGTCAGCGTCACTGAATCCCGCCGGACCGATGCAACGCCCGTTCCCAGGCGAAGCTCGACTTTGGCAAGCTCAAGCGCCTGCTTGATCACCGGCCGCGGCTCGTCGCCGAAAGTCGGGCCAACGTCATCGCCGCGCTCCACCAGAATGACGCGCGCCGCCTGCGCCACCGCAGCACCGGCATGCTGCTCGATACGATCGCGCATCTCCGCGGCAAGCTCGATCCCCGTCATCCCGGCGCCGATGATGACAAAGGTGTTGTTCGCAGGCCCCGCGAGCGTCCCGGCGATCGCTTTGAGGTGATCGTCGAAGGCCTTTGCGCCCTTGTAGGAGTCGATGTTCCAGGCAAACTGAGCCATTCCGGGGATCGGCAGGTGGCGCAACTCGCTGCCAGTCGCCAGCACCAGACGGTCATAGCTCAGGACCTGTGTCCGATCCGTGCCCGCCACAGTGACGGTCTTCGCCCCTGTATCGATCGACGTTGCAACCCCGATGACGAGACGAATGCCCAGAGCCTCGACGAGATCACCCACGGCAACGCGTAGCGTATCGGGGTTTTTCTCATAGAGCCGGGGGCGGTGCTCGAGATAACCGTCCTTCGATACCAGCGTGATCGATAGCGGCGAATCGCACTCGCGCGCCACGTCGGCCGCATTGGCAGCAGCAAACAAGCCCGAATAGCCACCGCCGAGAACCAGTATCCGCCCCGTGGTCTGCATGGTCCCGCTGCCGTTCCCATCGCTGTGGTTGCCTTGGCTCATGATCAATTCTCCGGCTGATGTCCGTTATCCGCTAGACGACTTGACGGCGGCGCGTCGCTTTGCGCGGCCGATCGGGCTGGCGGCGCGCAACCTGACGATGGTCGAACCATTCCCGGCTCGCCGTCCCCTCGCCCGCCGTCTGCTTGACGGCGACCGTTCGCGCCAATGAGGCCAGCGTCCGGTGCGCCAGAACCTCACGCATTCTGGCTTCCGCCGCCAGCATCGTCGCATGAATCGCGCAGACCCCGCGCCGCGACCAATCCGGATTCCTGCTCTGATACAACACGCAGTTTTTTCGAATCTCGCGGCACCGGAACAGCGGGCTTCCTCCCTCGACGGCATCCACCACGTCGAGCACCGAGATCTGGTCGGCGGCGCGCGCAAGACGAAAACCGCCGGACTTGCCGCCCGACGATTGAACGATGCCCGCTTTCTGCAACTGGGTGAACAACTTCGCCACATAGGCGCTCGAAACACCCTGAAAATCGGCGACATCCCGCGCACTCGGCCACACGCCTTCCGGGACATTGGCCAAGTGCAAGAGACAATGAATGCCGTATTCGGAAGCGGCGCCGTAAAAGCTCACTTTTTAATTCCGATCAACTTTATCGGAATAAGATAATCGCCTAAAATAAGCCGGTCAAGCGCGGCGAGAACGATCAAGGATAGACGAATGGGGAGTGGCGAATGGGGCCGGACGCAATTCGCCTTTCAATTTCCGGCATGCTGACGCGGAATCTCCCGCGTTTTCGGCCCAGCTCTCGATCGGCGCTTCCGAGCACCGCTGGGCGCCGCGGATTGCGATGCCGCATCTCCCGCCAGCGGCGCAGCAACATCCACTTCGCGTTCGCGCGCTTGGCGCACTGCGAATTCGCGCGCATGGGCGCGGCGCTCGGCGGCAGCGTCGAGCCGCCGCTTGATCCACACCCGCATCTGCGCGGTGGCGCGGCCGAGCCATCCGCCGGCCCACACCAGTTCGAACGGCGTGAATTGCCGCCAAGTCTGATCGCCATCGACCACGCCGCGGGCAATCAGGTTCCCCGCCATGGCCGTGGTGTTGAGTCCATGGCCGCCGAAGCCGCTGGCGAGCCACACGCCCGGACCAAGCTCGCCAATTTGCGGCATGCGGTGCACCGTATTGCCCAAGGTGCCGGCCCAGGCGTACTCGGCCTCGACCTTACCGAGTTGCGGATAGGTTTTTGCAATATCGGCGGCGAGCGCACGCACGTAGCGGCGCGGGTTGCGCTGCCACACCGTCGAGCGGCCGAGCCACATCAGCCGGTCGCCGCCGACGATGCGATAGTGGTTGTCGGCGAGATCGGTGTCGCTCACCGCGCCGCGATAGGCGACGACGTCGGCAAGCCGCGGCCCGAGCGGCATCGTCGTTATCACATAGGTCGTGATCGGGATGAGGGTGGCGGCAAGCCGCGCCATCAATCCCTTGATCTGCACGTTGCCGGCGAGCACGACGTGATCGGCACGCAGCCGCGCCGCGGGCGTGACGATGCGCTTGCGCACGCCGGTCGGATCGATCGACAGGGCCGGCGTATTTTCGAAAATGCGCGCGCCGTCGCGCTCGGCGGCGGCGGCGAGCTTAAGCGCATAATTGAGCGGGTGGATGGTGATCGCGCGCAAATAATGGACGGCGTGAAAGTAGCGCTCGCTGCGCAGCAGCGCGCGCACGCGCTCGGTCGGCCAGTACTCCACCTCGCAACCCAGGTCCCCGAGCAACGTGGAGAAACGGAAAAGCTCATCGCCGTTGTCGAACTTGGTGACGTAGAGCCAGCTATCTTGCGGATCGATGCCGGCGGCGCCTTCCGCGGCAACGGTGTCGCGTACGTAATCAAGCCCCATCTGGGAGAGCGCCCAAAGGTCTTTGGTGCGGTCGAACCCGACGCGGGCAATGAGCTTGTCCGGCTCGGCGGCAAAGCCCGGCAGTACGAATCCGGTGTTGCGGCCGGAGGCGCCGCCGGCAAGCCGGCCGGCTTCCAGAAGCACCACCGACCAGCCGCTGCGCGCCACTTCACGCGCGGCCGTCAGTCCGGCGAGCCCGCCGCCAATCACGCAGACATCGACGTCGAGGTCGGAACTCAGCGGCGATCGCGGCGGCGCCGGCACCATGGTCGCGGCGTACCAGGATCGCGGATAACCGGCCGTATCTGCTTGCATCTTCACCCTATTGTTCCGCGCGGCGTCGATCCGGGCATGCTAGACTCGCGCCGGTCAGAAAGCGACATTGCCGCCATGCGCCGCCTCATGCTGTTGCGTCACGCCAAGACCGAGCGTCCCGAACCCGGCGAGCCCGATCGCGAGCGCAAGCTCGCCAAACGCGGCCGCACCGATGTGCCCGTTCTCGGCGCTTATATGGCGCGACACGGCCTCGTTCCTGAGCTCGCTCTGGTCTCGCCGGCAACGCGTGCCAAGGAAACATGGACGCTGCTCGCTCCTTGCTTTGCCAGGACCCCGAAGGCCGCATACGAGGAGCGCATCTATAATGCCGCGCCTGAAACATTGATGGGCTTGATCGCCGAAATAAAGGCTGCGCGGTCGCTGCTCGTTGTCGGCCACAATCCCGGCATTCACGATCTCGCGGTGCGGCTGATTGCGGCGGGCGAGGCCGCCGCGCGCGAGAGGGTGACCGAGAAATTGCCAACATCGGGATTGGTCGTCATCGATCTCGCGTTCGACGACTGGTCTCGCCTGCATGCGCGCGCCGGCCGGTTGGAGCGCTTCGTCAGCCCGCGCCTGATCGTTGCGGCAACGGAATGACACGATGTATTACCGCATCCTGGTGCCGATCGATCTCGCCGACGTGGAACTCGCCAAGCCCGCGATTGCCAGCGCGCTGATGATGGCGAGGGAGGCAAACGGCGTCGTTCGCCTCGTCAACGTCTTGCCGGTAACGCCGGTGACGCTCGCCGAATACGTGCCGGCGGATTTCGAGGCACAGCAGCGCGCTACCGCCGAGGAAGCGATCGCCATCGTCGCCAAGGAAACCGGACTGCCGAGCGAGCGCATCTCGACAATCGTGCGCCAGGGCAACATCGACCGTGAAATTCTCGAAGAGGCCAAGGCGATGCACGCCGATCTCATCGTGATGAGCTCTCACCGCACCGGAATGCGCACCTATTTTCTCGGCTCCAATGCCGGCCATGTCGTCCGCTACGCCGGCTGCTCGGTCCTGGTGATTCGGCAACCGCCGCCAGATGAGGTTAGCTCATGACGTTAGAAGTGACACCGTTATCGCCGGCGCTGGGCGCCGAAATCAGCTGCGTCGATTTGCGCGATGCTCTGTCCGAGCAGACGTTCCGTCAAATTCTCGACGCTTGGCATGAACATCTCGTGATCCTGTTCCACAATCAGTCCCTGTCCGAGGACGACCAGATCCGCTTTGCGGAGCGTTTCGGTCCGTTGCAGAAGCGCACCCGGCCGCCCGAGAAGATCAACGAAGCCGGTCACACCAAATATCCGCAATTGACCATGCTGGTCTCCAACATCCGCGAAAACGGCAAGCTGATCGGCTCGCTGCCCGATGGTGAAATGCATTTTCATTCCGATCAATGCTACATCGAGAAGCCCGCCACCGGCACTTTTCTCTACGCCATCGAAGTTCCGTCGCAGGGCGGCGACACGTTATTCCTCAACATGTACAAGGCCTATGAGACGCTGCCCGCGGACCTCAAAGCGCGCATCGATGGCAAGAAGGCGCTCAACGCCTATCTCTATGACTCGACGACGCGCGCCATAAACGGCGCGAAAGTCGATTTCACCAAGCATCCGCACTACGTGCAGCCGATCGTGCGCACCCATCCGGACACCAGGCGCAAGACGCTCTACGTCAATCGGCTGATGACGTTTAGCATCGAGGGCATGGGCGACGAAGAAGGCGGCGCGCTGCTCGATCGGCTGTTTGCGCATATCGAGCAGGATCGTTTCATCTACGCGCACCATTGGCGGCCCGGCGATCTCGTTCTGTGGGACAACCGCTGCACGCTGCACGCGCGGACGGATTTTTCCGACCAGGAGCGCCGGCTCTTACGCCGCCACCTCGTCATGGGCGACCGGGCTTTTTGATATCAGACGACGGACGGCGGACGGCAGACGTCGGATATCACACCGCCTGCCTCCGTCGTCTATCGTCTGTCTCCGCCAGCGCCGCCAGAATCCGCGCCCAACTCCGGATACCCTTGTGGAAGCATTTGAGATCGAATTTCTCGTTGGGCGAATGCACGCGGTCGTCGTCGAGCGCGAAGCCGACCATCAGCGTGTCCATGCCGAGCACGGTCTTGAAATCGCCGACGATCGGGATCGAGCCGCCGGCGCCGACGGTCACCGCCTTCCTGCCCCATTCCTCGGTGAGCGCTGTGCGCGCCTTGGCCAGCGCCGGATTGTCGAACGCCACGTCGAAGGCGGGCGCACTGGTGAAATTGCCGAACTCGACTTTGCAGTCGGCCGATAGCCGCGCGCGGATAAAGTCGCGGAATGCGGCGCGGATTTTCTCCGGGTCCTGTGCGCCGACCAGGCGGAACGAGACTTTGGCCATCGCCTTGCCGGGAATAACGGTCTTGGCGCCCTCCCCCGTATAGCCGCCGATGATGCCGTTGACCTCGGCGGTCGGCCGCGTCGAGATTTGCTCGATCAGCATACGTCCTTTCTCGCCGGCCGGGATTTTCAGTCCGATCGGCGCCAGAAACTTTTCTGGTGTAAGGCCAAGACCTTCAAGGTCGACCTTAATGTCGGCCGGCAGTTCACGCACGCCATCATAGAAGCCGGGAATCGCGACCGAGCCGTCCGGCCTGTGCATCGCCGACAGAACGTCGGCAAGCACGTGGATCGGGTTGCGCGCGGCGCCGCCGAACAGGCCCGAATGCAGGTCGCGGTCGGCGCAAGTAAGCTTGACCTCTTCGTAGACGAGCCCGCGCAGCGAGGTGGTGATCGAGGGCGTGGCCGCGTCCCACATGCCGGTGTCGCAGACCAGCGCCAGATCGCGGCGCAGTTCGGCGGCGTTGTCGCGCACGAAGCCGAACAGGTTTTTCGAGCCGCATTCTTCCTCGCCCTCGATCAGCATGGTGATGTCGAGGGGCAGCGTGCCAGTCACAGCTTTGAAGGCGCGGCACGCCTCGATGAAGGTCATCGCCTGGCCTTTGTCGTCGCAGGCGCCGCGCGCGACAATGATTTTCCGGCCGCCGTCGAGGGTCTCGATGCGCGGTTCGAACGGCGGCGTTTGCCACAGATCCAGCGGATCGACCGGCTGCACGTCGTAATGGCCGTAGAACAGGACCCGCGGCGCCTCGCCGCGGCCGGTGTGCCCATTGCCGTTCTTTCCCGACGCACTCTTGCCGACCACGACCGGATGGCCGTCGGTCGGACGCAGGCTGACTTGGAAACCGATGCTGCGCAGGTCGGCCGCCACGTGTTCGGCAGCTTGCCGGCAGTACGGCACGTAGGCCGGGTCCGTCGAGACTGATTGGATGCGGAGCAGCGCAAACAGCCGCTCGAGGCTGGCGTCGAGGTCCCGGTCGACGCGATCGAGCACGGACGCCAGAACGTCGGATTCTGTCATAGGATCACCCATTAGTACCTTATAATCGTCGAAAAAGGCCATTTCCACGCCATACGGCGCTTGGCAACCGTTGCATGTTTGCAACGCTCCGTCGCGTTTCAACGCCAAAACGCCCGCTTGACCGACATTTTCTTGTCACGGGCCGTTCGAAATTACATTATGGCGTAAACCCGCCACCAGTGC
>JASHRW010000384.1 GCA_030037065.1 Xanthobacteraceae bacterium | reverse complement strand
ATGGGCGTCGGCAGCCGGGTACTGCATTCGGCGGCCGAATATGAGCAGTTCCACGCACCCGGCCACATGTGGGTGACTTTGCTCGCCGGGCGCCACGTCTCCTCCGATATTGCCGTCGTGGGCGGCGAGCCGCGCTGGTGGCGCCACGTCACCGGCAAGCCGGCCGGCGAGGGCACGTTCGATTATTGGTGGGTTCATGCCGAAGGTGACCGTGAGATCGAAGCCAATTGCGGTCAATGGATACGCCGGCATCTCCACGGCTATACCGGCATGCTCAACCTGGAAACGATCGATGGCGTCATCATCGAGGCGCATCTGCGCTTTGCCGACCAATGGCCCGACCTTTACGGCGACGGCTGGATCGACGCGCTGGTGAAGCTTTATGAGAAAGGCGTTTGGGAATTTGCCGATCGCAACCGGCGCGACGGATTTAGTGTCGTCCTGTTTGGTCCCGGCGGCCGCCGCTACGTGCATCCACCGCAGGCTTTGATCGACGACATCAACCATATGGACAGCGTGACCAGCGTTCAGATTACCTTCCATGAAGACTGGGCTCCGGAGCGTCATTCCATGCCGCCGGGCGGCTTTCGTCTCGCTATCGTCAATTGTTTGGATCTGGCGCACGGGCAGGCCGCCCGCGCGCGGTTTAAGCAATTCTTCTTACCCGGCGCGGTGAGTTCCGCGACCTGAATGTTCCCGCCTTGGCGGAACCTGTCGGATTGCACCAGTCTCGACGCAAATTTGCAGCGAATGCACAAAGCTGCGGAAAGTCTACGTCATTCTCCTGAGCGGAGGATAACGCCGCCATCCGAGCGCGGGGGGAATAAAATGAAGCATCTGCGCGCCGCGATCGTTTGCCTCGTCGCGCTTTATGCTGTCGACGCTTATTTCTTCGACGGCTGGTATTTCGGCATCGTCACGCAGGCAGTGCGGCAGGCTTACGCGCTGAATTGGTAACGCGAGCGCGTGCTGAAAGGTCCCGCGGTGCTGTGGCCTGCGGGATCGCTACTGCGCCCGCTGTGCGGCGTCCTTGACGATTTTGTAGGCATCGTTGACGGACGGCTTGCTTTTCGCCACGTCCGCCACCGCGGCGGAAAACGTCTTCATCAGCTCCGCCTGCTCGTCCGGCGGCAGGCTGATGAGTTCGCCGCCGCCGGCGATCCAGCCCTTGCGCGCCTTGTCAACGACCTCGCTTACGGTCGGGGCGATCGCCTTCTGCCCGGCGGCCGCGTCGCTGTCGACGATTTTCCGCAGGTCGGCCGGCAGTGAATCGTACCAGGCCTTGTTGACCTCGACCATGACGAACACGGCGGGCTGGCCGGTCTCGGTCACGTATTTGGCGGCGTCGTTGAAATGCATCGGCGTCCACACCACGATGCCGCCGACCGCGCCGTCGATAGTGCCCTGTTGCATAGCGGGCACGACATCGGCGAGCGTCATCGCCACCGGGGTGGCGCCGAGCTTGGCAATCGGCTGCATTTGAAACGGCGAGGCGAGAACGCGAAGCTTCTTGCCCTTGAAATCCGCGAGGTGACGGATCGGCGTCTTGGCGATGATCGATGAAGGCGAGTTCATGAACATGGCGACGCCATGCAGCCCCTTGTTGGCACCGAGGCCGAGCATCAGCTTTTTCACCGCGGGATCGGCGGCGACGCGTTGTCCTTGATCCAGCGAGGCGACCAGGCCGGGCGCCGACATGACCTCGAAGCGCTCGTCGACGCCGACAAAGAATTCCGGCGGGATCAGCGCGCATTGAATCGAGCCGAACTGCGTGCCTTCGATCTGCCTGGGAATGGAGCCCAACTGGCTCAACGGAAAGATCTGCGCCTTTATGCGTCCGCCGGAATCCTTTTCCAGTGCCGCCGCGTAGGCTTTGGCAAAGAAGTAGCTGGGATCATTCAGCGTCGGCAGGCTGATCTTCATCGTGTAGGTTTTGCTCTGCGCCGATGCCGCGCCGAGCGACAGCGCCGATGTCAAAACAATGCCGCAGCCCGCCGCGACTGCACGCGCAGCGAAACGCTGTTTTATAAATTTCATGTTCTCCTCCCGCCCAGCCGGAAATCGCGCTATTCTAGCCGATCGTTCGGAAATCGACAGGCTGCCGAAGCGCTAATTCCGGCGATTTATGCTTCCGGCACCACCGCCACGGCCTCGACCTCGTAGAGCGCGCCGTCGCGGGCAAGCTTGGAGATCTGGATCGTGGTCGAGGCCGGCGGATTTTTGGTATCGACGTAGCGGTCGCGCACTTCGATGTAGAGCGGCAGGTGCGCCATGTCGACGAGATAATTGTTGAGCTTGACGACGTGCTCGAACGTCGCGCCGACCGCGGCGAGCGCCGCCTTGATGTTCTCGAAGCATTGGATCGCCTGGGCGCGGAAGTCGCCCGGCGTGCCGGCGAATTTTCCGTCCGCCGTCATGCCGAGTTGACCGGCCAGATAGATGGTGCGGCCCGGCCCCTTGGTTTCGACCACGTGCGAATAGCCGCGCGGCGCCGGAATAGCGGAAGGATTGAGAAAACGATGGACGGCCACGTTGAACTCCTTTGCGTGCGTTGCACTCGGGTGAATGGCGCTGAATCGGCCCACGGCGATCGGGGACGAGCTTAGATCACTCAATAATGTCGGCAAGTTTGCCTTTTACCGTTGCGTTCCTCAACCGCTGCGCATGGGCGAAAAGACGCAGGGACTGACCGCCGGTGGCCCCGCCATCCCTCCGCATGTTCTTTTCGGCCGCGATCCGATGTGGCCGTCGGCGGCGCGATCAGGCCGCTAGAAAACCGACCACGTCCTCGGCGAGCGACAGCGACGAGGTCAAGCCAGGCGACTCGATGCCGAACAGATTGACGAGATGCGGCATGCCGTGGTCGCGCTCGGCCGCGATCATGAAGTCGGCCTGTCCCTCGCCCGGCCCGGTCAGTTTCGGTCGGATGCCGCAATAATCCGGCACCAGCGAACCCGCCGGCAGTCCGGGCCAATAGGTGCGGATGCGGTCGTAGAAGGCGTCGGCGCGGCGCGGGTCGACGCTGTAGTTCTCCTCGCTGATCCACTCGACATCGGGACCGAAGCGCATGCGGCCGGCAAGGTCGAGGGTGATGTGCACGCCGAGCCCGCCGTCGATCGGCGTCGGATAGATGAGCCGCGAAAACACCGGCCGGCCGGCGAAGCCGAAATAATTGCCCTTGCCGAGCACGAGCCGCGGTACTTTCTCGGCCGGATAGCCGTCGATGCGGCGCGCCAAGGCCTGGGCGCCAAGGCCGGCGGCATTCACCACGGCATCGAATTCGGCAACGCCGGCGTCGCGGCCGCCGAAGCGCACATGCCAGTGCGGCGCCTTGTAGCTTAAGCGTTCGACCGGCGTTTCGAACGCGATCATGCCGCCGCGATCCTGCAATTCGCCCCACAGCGCCAGCATGTAGCCGTGGCTGTCGATGATGCCGGTTTCCGCCGACCACAGCGCGCCGATGCAGAACAGCTCCGCCTCCATGGCGCGCGCGGCGTTGCCGCCGATCATCTCGGTGTTCTCGACGCCGTTTTTCTCGGCCTGCGCCTTGATGCTCTCGACCTTGGCGAGCTCGGCGTCGTTGGTCGCCACCACGAGCTTGCCGCACTTTTTGTGCGCCACGCCGTGCGCGGCGCAGAATTCGTAGAGCATGCGCCGGCCGCGCACGCAGTGCACCGCGCGCTTGGTCTGCGTCGGGTAGTACAGGCCGGCATGGATCACCTCGCTGTTGCGCGAGGAGACGCCGTTGGCGATGCCGCCGGTCGCCTCGGCCACCGTCACGTCGTGGCCGGCGAG
>JASHRW010000383.1 GCA_030037065.1 Xanthobacteraceae bacterium | reverse complement strand
CGGTGAGGACGGACCGACGCACCAGCCGGTCGAACACCTGGCGGCACTGCGCGCCATACCCGACCTCAAAGTCTTTCGGCCGGCCGACGCGGTCGAGACAATTGAGTGTTGGCAATTGGCGCTGGAGAGCCGGCACGGTCCCAGCGTGCTTGCTTTGACGCGGCAAATCGTGCCGCAACTGCGCCGAGGCTTTGACGAGCGCAATCGCTGCGCCCTCGGCGCCTACGAACTTCTTGCTGCAGAGGACGATGCGGCGGCCGTGTCGCTGTTCGCATCGGGCTCGGAAGTATCCATCGTGGTCGCGGCGAAAGAACTGTTGGCCAAGCGCAAAATCTCGGCACGCGTCGTCTCGGTGCCCTGCTTCGAGCTTCTGCTTGCGGCGCCGAGCGACAAGCGAGCCGCCGTGATTGGCAATGCGAAGGTCAACGTCGCGGTCGAAGCTGGCATCCGCCAAGGCTGGGATGCCATCATCGGCTCGAGCAGCGCGTTCGTCGGCATGACCGGCTTCGGCGCCAGCGCCCCGTACAAAGATCTATACCAGCACTTCCACATCACGGCTGAAGCGGTCGCGGAAGCAGCGTTAGCAAAGCTGGCTTGAGAAAGACCTGACCGGCGCAAACCGGTTGCGGGACTTCGCGTTGCAGCGTTTAATGGCAGACGCGACTTTGGGCCGACGGTTCTCAGAAGACCATGAGCAATGTATCTGCTGCGGTGCATTGAATGCAGCGCTGGTTTCTCAGCTATCACTCGCCCGATCAGGCGTTAGCCGAGCGGCTGAAGGCCGCGATCGAACGCAAAGATGCATCGGCCGAAGTATTCTTCGCTCCGTCGCATCTGCGCGCCGGCGGATCGTGGTCGGCGCAGCTTGCCGAAAAAATCGAACAGGCGACCGGATTCATTTTGCTGGTCGGCGAGTCCGGACTCGGCAAGTGGCAGGTGCCCGAATATGACGAAGCGCTCGATAAGTGGGTGAAATCGCCGGCCGGATTTACGCTCGCCCTGGTGCTGCTTGAGGGGCAGACGGCACCCGGACTGCCGTTCCTGCGCCGGCTGCACTGGATCGTCAGTCCGGACCCGACATCCGATAGCGCGGTCGCGCGGCTTTTGGAGGCGGCATCCGGCCGCGAGGGCAATCCACGCGAGCTGTGGCGCTACACCTCGCCCTACCGTGGCCTCGAAGCGATGGAGGAGAAGGACAGCGATTATTTTTTCGGCCGCAAACGCGAAACTGTCGCCGTGCTTTCTACGCTTGCCGGCGCCGTCGATCAGTTGCCCATTCTCATCGGCAATTCGGGAGTCGGAAAGTCCTCGCTGGCGCAAGCCGGCGTGCTGGCCGCGCTCAAGCGGCAAGCCTGGCCCGACGACACCGCAGCGGTGCAACCCTGGCCGTCGGCGTTCGACCGCAGCCGCCAATGGTGCTTTCTGTCGCTTCGGCCCGGAACCGATCCGCTGAAATCGCTGATCGATTGCTTCCTCGATACTTGGCAATTCTCAGCGACCGATCCCGAACGGGTAAAGCATCAACGCGGATGGCTTGATCTTCTCGGAAAAGGCCAAGCGAGCCTGCCTGATCTGATTGCCGCCACCGAGCGCCGCCGCGAGGAACTGGAGCAACCCTCGCCGCCGGGATTTTTCCTCTACGTCGATCAAGGCGAGGAACTTTATGTACGCGCCGAGGCCGAACAACGCCGGCGTTTCTCCGAATTAATCGCGACCGGCATCTCGCATCCGCGCTTGCGCGCGATGATGAGTCTGCGGTCGGATTTTCTCGGCCATCTGCAGAGCGACGAACCGCTCTACAACGCCCGTCAGCAGATCGACGTGCCGCCGCTGCGCGAAGCCGAATTGCGCGAGATCGTGAGCCGTCCCGCCCAACTTCTCGCCGCGCGTTTCGAAAATGAGCAATTGATCGACATCATCACGCAGCGCACCGCGGAGGATTCGATCAAGGATGTCGGCGCCCTGCCGCTGTTGTCGTACACGCTCGACGATATGTGGTCGCAGATGGTGCGGCAGGGCGACGGCACATTGCGGTTGCCGGCGCAATCCTTTGAGCTTGGCGGCGTTCTTGTCGACCGCGCCAACAAGTTTTTGGAGCAGCATCGTGACGCCGAAAATGCGCTGCGGCGCATCTTCACGCTCCGGCTTGCCACGGTGCGCGAGGACGGCGAACCGACGCGCCGCCGCGCCGAGCGTTCCGAGTTTTCCGACGAGGAGTGGCGGCTCGTTTCGGAGCTGGCCGATTACCCCAATCGTCTCCTGGTCACCATCGGCACCGCAACCGGGCAAACCTATGCGGAGGTGGCGCACGAAGCGATCTTCCGCCGCTGGGATAAATTGCGGCAATGGATCGCCGAGGAACGCGATTTCCTGGTCTGGCATTCAAGCCTCGAAAGCGCGCGGCGGGCTTGGCAAGCGGCGCCACAGGATGCGAAGCATGATGCGGTCCTGATGGGCCTGTCGCTCGCCCAAGCGCAGCGTTGGTTGGCTGAGCGAGAAGGCGACATTCCGCTCGCGGATCGCGTCTTCATCCTGCAGAGCCGCGCCGCAGCGCAGCGGCGCAGGCTGCGGGTGCAAGCGCTGGTCGCAGCAGTGGCTGTCTGCGAAGCGGCCGTCATCTGCATCGGCTTTGTTGGTTGGCTGAACAGAGGCGCGGTCGAGGACGATTGGCGCTTCTACACGATGGTGAAACCTTACATCGCTAAGCAAATCACCCCTTTCGTACTGACTGCGGCGGCCGAGCACACTTTGAAAGCCGGGGATTCGTTTCGCGAATGCGCCAAAGATTGTCCGGACATGATTGTCGTTCCGGCGGGATCGTTCACGATGGGCTCGCCACAATCCGAAACCGGCCGCGCTGCGAACGAAGGCCCCCAGCACGCGGTCACGATCGCCAAACCGTTTGCCGTCGGGAAATTCGAAGTGACTTTCGCCGATTGGGATGCGTGCGTCACCTATGGAGACTGCAACCCGCATGTCAGTGACAGCGGCTGGGGACGCGGGCAACGTCCGGTCATAAACGTAACCTGGGACGATGCACAACAGTATGTCGGCTGGCTCACGAAAACGACCGGCAAGCCCTATCGGCTCCTATCGGAGGCCGAGTACGAATATGCGGCACGCGCCGGCACGGCGACCGTGTATCCGTGGGGCAATGAGATCGGCAGCGATAATGCGGCCTGCGACGGCTGCGGGTCCGACTCGGGTTGGGGGAGCGCAGAGCAACAGACTGTCCCGGTCGGCTCTTTTAAAGCTAACCGACTTGGCCTCTACGACATGGTTGGCAACGTTTGGGAATGGGTCGCGGATTGTTGGCACGCCGACTACGTAGGCGCGCCAGTCGACGGTTCGGCGTGGCGTGGGCAGGCGCCGGAGGGTAGCACTTCGTGCGGCCGCGTGATCCGTGGCGGCTCCTGGCGCGATCCGCCGCCGGACCTCCGGGTAGCCGCCCGAAAATGGTACAATGATCTTTATCTCGATAGCACTGTCGGTTTTCGGGTAGCCCGCACGATCGAGCACTGAACTGTCATATCCAAACGACTGCGGACCGGCCGCCAAAGCGGCTTTTAACCGCTATCCAATACTAATCGAACAAAGTTGGCTTGTGCCGGCAACCGAGACCGCTAAATAGGTTTATTGAAAGGGCTGGAGACCCGGCGCAGACCGGGCATCAGGATTAACCGGGAGCGACATATGTCGGTACGCGTTGCCATTAACGGGTTCGGCCGCATCGGCCGCAATATATTGCGAGCCATCGTCGAGGCCGAGCGCACGGACATCGAAGTCATCGCCATCAACGACCTCGCCCCGGTCGAAACCAACGCGCACCTGCTCCGGTACGACTCCGTGCATGGCCGATTTCCCGGCGAGGTGACGGTCAAGGCCGACACCATCAGTGTCGGCAACGGCGCCATCAAGGTCACCGCCATCAAGGACCCGACCCAACTGCCTTGGAAAGAGCTCGGCATCGACGTCGCACTCGAATGTACCGGCATTTTCACCTCCAAGGAGAGGGCTTCAGCGCATCTCAAGGCCGGCGCTAAGCGGGTGCTTGTCTCCGCTCCGGCGGACGGCGTCGACCTCACCGTGGTCTATGGTGTGAATCACGAAAAACTCGCCAAGGAGCACACCGTCGTCTCCAACGCCTCCTGCACGACGAATTGCCTCGCCCCCGTGGCCAAGGTGCTCAACGACGCCGTCGGCATCGACAAGGGCTTCATGACCACGGTGCACTCTTACACCAACGATCAGCCCTCGCTCGACCAGGTGCACAAGGACCTCTATCGGGCGCGCGGTGCCGCGATCAACATGATCCCGACCTCGACCGGTGCGGCGAAAGCCGTGGGCCTCGTCCTGCCCGAGCTTGCCGGCCGGCTCGACGGCGTTTCGATCCGCGTGCCGACGCCCAACGTTTCGGTGATCGATTTCAAGTTTGTTGCCAAGCGCGCCACATCAAAGGACGAAATCAACGCCGCGGTCAAACGCGCGGCGGAGCAGCAACTCAAAGGCATCCTCGGCTACACCGAGGCGCCTAATGTCTCGTCCGACTTCAACCACGACCCGCATTCGTCCATTTTCCACATAGACCAGACCAAAGTGATCGACGGGACGCTTGTTCGCGTGATGTCGTGGTATGATAATGAGTGGGGTTTCTCCAACCGCATGATCGACACTGCGGTCGCCATGGGCAAGTTCGCCTGAAGAGCACCGCAAAATCAGCGCCAATGAGCTTCCGCAGCCTCGACGATGCCGACGTGACGGGCAAGCGCGTGCTTGTGCGCGTCGATCTCAACGTGCCGATCGCCGACGGCAAGGTTACCGATACAACCCGCATCGAGGAGGTCGGCCCGACCATCGTCGAACTGACGCAAAAGGGTGCCAAGGTCATCCTGCTGTCGCATCTCAACCGGCCGAAAGGAAGGGATCCCAAGCAGTCGCTGCGGCCGGTCGCGGCCGAAGTCGCGCGCATCGTCAAGCGGCCGGTGGCGTTTGCCGAGGACTGCGTCGGGCCGAAGGCGGAAAGCGCGGTCGCGGCGATGAAGAACGGCGAAATTCTCTGTCTGGAGAACACCCGCTTCCATCCCGAGGAAGAAAAGAACGACAAAGAGTTCGCCAAAAAACTCGCCGCGCTCGGTGACATTTTCGTCGAGGAGGCGTTCTCGGCCGCGCATCGCGAACACGCCTCCATCGCCGGCATCGTGACGGTGTCGAACCTGCCGGCCTACCCCGGCCGGGCCATGCGCGCGGAGCTCAATGCGCTGGCACGGGCCTTCGAACATCCCGAACATCCGGTGGCGGCAATCGTCGGCGGCGCAAAGATTTCCACCAAGCTCGAACTCCTCGGTCATCTCCTGCACAAAGTGGAGACACTGATCATCGGCGGCGGCATGGCCAATACATTCCTGGCGGTGCAGGGAAAGGCCATCGGTAAATCGCTGTGCGAGACCGATCTCATCTCGAATGCACGCGACATCCTTGCCAAGGCCAAGTCACTCGGTCGCGAGATCGTGCTGCCGGTCGATGCCGTGGTGGCGCAAAAATTCGCAGCGCACGTTCCCACGCGCGTTATCTCGGTCGACGCGGTCGGCCCGACCGAAATGATGCTCGACATCGGCCCGCGCAGTATCGAGCGCGTGATCTCGGTGCTGGCGCGAACCAAGACGCTGGTGTGGAACGGCCCGTTCGGTGCTTTCGAGGTCGAGCCGTTTGACAACGGCACGATCGAGGTTGCCGAGGCAGTGGCGGAACTCACGCAGGCCGGAAAACTTATCAGTTTTGCAGGCGGCGGCGATACGGTGGCAGCACTCAACGTCGCCGGCGTAACGGGCCGCTTGACCCATGTGTCCACAGCCGGCGGCGCCTTCCTCGAATCGCTCGAAGGTAAGACACTGCCAGGCGTCGAGGTCCTTCTGGTGTCGAAGACTCACGGAGCGACCCGCAAATAGTATAAAATACGGCAAAGTCGCCGGCCCGACCGGCGCCGCACTTTGCAGGAGGGCGCGATGAATCTTGTCGAACTCAACACCATCGCCGAAGCCATGGTCGCCCGCGGCCGCGGCATCCTCGCCGCCGACGAATCGAGCGGAACGATCAAGAAGCGATTCGATGCGATCGGGGTTGAGAGCACCGCAGACAGCCGCCGCGACTATCGCGAGATGCTATTCCGCACCGCCGACGCCATGTCGCGATATATTTCGGGCGTCATCCTTTACGATGAGACTATCCGCCAGAACGCCAAGGACGGCACTCCCTTGGTCAAGCTGATCGAGAAGGCGGGCACGCTCGCCGGCATCAAGGTCGACAAAGGCACCAAGCCGCTGCCGAACTGCCCCAGCGAAGTCGTCACCGAAGGCCTCGATGGGCTGCGTGAGCGCCTCGTCGAATATCGCTCCCTCGGCGCCAAGTTCGCCAAATGGCGCGCGGTGATCGACCTCGGCGAGCGTCACGTAATGCCGAGTTACACCTGCGCGCGCGCCAATGCGCACGCGCTTGCGCGCTACGCCGCGCTCTGCCAGGACGAAACCATCGTACCGATTGTCGAGCCGGAAGTGCTGATGGACGGCGATCACGACATCGACCGCTGCGTCGAGGTTACCCGTTGGGTGCTCAAGGAAACCTTCCAGGAGCTATTCCTCAATCGCGTTGCACTCGAAGGCATGGTGCTGAAGCCCAATATGGCCGTACCTGGGAAGAAGAGCGCCAAGCAAGCTTCCGTCGAAGAAGTCGCGGAGAAGACCGTGCGCCTGCTCAAGGAATGCGTGCCTGCGGCCGTTCCCGGCATTGCGTTTTTGTCCGGCGGTCAATCCGACGAAGACGCAACCGCCCATCTGGATGCCATGAACCGCATGGGCCCCCTGCCGTGGCGGTTGTCGTTTTCGTATGGCCGTGCCTTGCAGCACTCCCCGCAGAAGGTGTGGTCGGGCAAGCCGGAGAATGTGGCTGCGGCACAGCGCGCCTTCAGCCACCGCGCCATGATGAACGGGCTAGCTTCGATGGGGCAGTGGAAGCGCGATCTTGAGCGCAAGGCGGCCTAGCGACTCGATGGGTGGCGCCAAGTGCGCCAAGTCACCATGAACGCGCAGCACACGCGGCCGCGGCTTTACCTCGTGACTGCGGAACTCGACGATACCACCTCATTTTCAGCCACGATCGATCGGGTGGCAGCAGCGGGCGATGTCGCGGCCGTACTGCTTCGTCTGAAGGAAGCCGACGAGCGCACGCTGATCAATCGCGCGAAAACGGTTGCATCCGCCATCCAGCGCCGCGACATCGCGCTCTTGCTCGACGGCCGCCCCGAACTGGTAGCCCGCGCCGGGGTCGACGGGGCTCATCTTACTGGTATCGAGGCTCTACGCACCGCGCTGCCTATGCTCAAACCCGATCGAATCGCCGGCTCCGGGGGACTGCGCAGCCGTCATGATGCCATGCTCGCAGGCGAGACTGATACTGATTACGTGATGTTTGGCGAACCCGATCGCCGGGGCGGTCGTCCCCCGATCGAAGCTTTGGAAGAACGCCTGGCGTGGTGGGCGGAACTTTTCCAGTCGCCTTGCATCGGCTACGCCGGATCGGCGGATGAGATTCGTCCGCTCGCACAGGCTGGCGCCGATTTCATCGCGCTCGGTGAATGGATATGGACGGAACGAAGCGGAGCGGAAGAAGCCGTGGCGACGGCAAGCGAAAACCTCGCCGCCGCGGTCGTCTGACCGAGGTCGGGATCGTGGCCGCCTTGGCATTCGTGACGGCCGCGCCGTTGCTGGTCGGCACGGCATCGGCACAGCTTCAATTGGGTCCGCCGAGCGCACCCGCAAGAACTCCAAAGCTGCGCCGTCCGGCTGCCAAACCGCCCGTCCACGGAAAAAAGTCGGTCCCCGAACAGGCTGCCGCGGCGCCGACCAAACCGCCCTCCACGGCCGCCAGCAGCGGCGCGCCCGACCTCGCCTTCGGTGCATTCCAGCGCGGCTACTACATCACCGCTTTCGAATCGGCGACGCAAGACGCCGCCCGGGGCAATGCGAAATCGATGACGCTCCTGGGTGAGCTTTACGCCAATGGGCTCGGCGTCCCCCGGGACGATAAGAAGGCCGAGGAATGGTACAAGCTCGCCGCCGCGCGGGGCGACGCCGATGCCATGTTCGCGTTGGCGATGTTCCGCATGGAGGGCCGCGACGGCCCACGCGACCGACAAAAAAGCGCCCAGTGGCTCGCCGCCGCCGCCAAGCTCGGCCACCCGATCGCCGCCTACGATCTGGCGCTCCTGTACATAGAAGGCGAACTCTTTCCGCAAGATTTCGCCCGCGCTGCCCAACTCCTCGGCATCGCGGCGCAAGCCGGCAATCCGCAAGCGCAGTATGCTCTCGGCACGCTCTACAAGCAGGGCCGCGGCGTGCCCAAAGACATGCACGAGGCGGTGCGGCTCTTCGCGCTCGCCGCGCTCGGTGATCAGGTCGACGCCGAAGTCGAATACGCCATCGCGCTGTTCAACGGCGACGGCATCGACCGCAATCAAAAGCTTGCCGCAACCTTGTTTCACAAGGCGGCGCTCGCGGGCAATCCGATCGCACAAGACCGACTTGCAATCATTCTCGCCAACGGCTTCGGCGTTCCCGCTGATCCGGTCGAAGCTGCGAAGTGGCACCTCGTGTCCAAGGCTGCCGGCGAAACCGATCTGGCTCTCGACGATTTCGTCAACAGGCTCGACGCTAAAACGCGCGCCGCCGCCGAGAAGGCGGCAAAGCCCTGGATCGACGCGATTCAGAAAACCGTCGCCGCGAGAACACACGAAGTTTCTTCAGTCACATCTCCGCCCGCGACGAAGTAAAGAAAGCACAACTCTCGACCTGTCGCCTCCCTCCCGTCCAGGCGAGCGCAAACGAAAGACTTGACGGGGCTGCTTCCGACCACCTACCGCAAACGCCATGCTGCATTCGGCTGTTCTCAACGTGATGATTAAGGCTGCGCATCGCGCGGGGCGAAGCCTTAAGCGCGATCTCGGCGAGGTCGAACAACTGCAGGTGTCGCTAAAGGGGCCGGGTAACTTTGTCACCGCCGCCGACCGCCGCGCCGAGGAGATCGTGCGCGAAGAGCTAAGCAAGGCGCGACCGGCCTATGTCTTTCTTGGCGAAGAAGGCGGCGTCCGCGAGGGCAGCGACAAGACCCATCGCTGGATCGTCGACCCGCTCGACGGCACCACCAATTTCCTGCATGGCATTCCGCACTTCGCAGTCTCGATAGCGCTCGAGCGCAACGGCGTGATCGTCGCCGGGCTGACCTATAACCCCGCCAACGATGAACTGTTCGTCGCCGAGCGCGGCAAGGGCGCTTTTCTCAACAATCAGCGTATCCGCGTCGCCGCCAGGCGCCGGCTTGACGACGCCATCGTCGGCTGCGGACTGCCGCATTACGGGCGCGGCGACTTGCGACTTGCGTGCCACGAAATAATCGCGGCGCAGCAGAGTTTCGCCGGCCTGCGGCGCTACGGCTCCGCCGCGCTTGACCTCGCCTGGGTCGCAGCCGGTCGCCTTGATGCCTATTGGGAGCGTGACCTCTCCCCCTGGGACATGGCCGCAGGCCTACTCTTGGTGCGCGAGGCCGGTGGCTTTGCTTCGGACCTCGGCGGCGGCGAGGCAATCTTCGCCAAGTGCGAGATCGCCGCCGGCAATGAAACTATGCATCGCGAACTCATCCGACTGCTTCGCGAAGCCGGCAAGCAGGCTTCCGTCCAAGCCGCAACCGCATAAGGCAATAGGCGCGGTGTCGTCTGGTCGCTTAAGCGCCATCAACCTGCCGCAAACACCCTAGCAGGTTGCTGCGGCAACCGCCGGTGACCGATAGCGTTTCTGGTTCCATTCCTGCTGTGTCATATTGAGCCGATTCTACGGCACCAAGCTGAAGCGATGGCGACGACCGACATCGATCAGGCAAAACTCCCCTCTCTCCGCATCTTTCTCGTCCGGATGCTGGTGTTCGTGATTCTTTGCGCTCTGATCGCCTTCGTTCTGCAGCGCCAGATCATCCAAGCCTTTTTTGCCAATCCCTGGCTGAATGCACTCATCATCGGTGTCCTCGGGATCGGCATTATTCTGTCCTTCCATCAGGTAATCCGACTGTTTTCGGAAGTCTCGTGGGTCAACGGCTTTCGCCGCGCCGATCCGGCGCTGGCGGCCAAGCGGGCGCCGAAGCTGCTGGCGCCGATGGCCGCGATATTGGGCAGTGAGCAGCCGGACCGTGTCGCCATTTCGGCACAGACGATGCGCGCATTCCTCGATTCGCTGTCGAGCAGACTCGACGAGGCGCGCGATATTTCCCGCTATCTGACCGGCCTCCTGGTGTTCCTTGGGCTGCTCGGCACGTTCTGGGGGCTGATTGAAACCGTCGGCTCTGTCAGCAGCATCATCAAGAACCTGCAAGTGAGCGGCGACGCGGGCTCCGTTTTCGATACGCTGAAACAAGGCCTCGCCGCGCCGCTTGGCGGCATGGGGATCTCGTTCTCTTCATCGTTGTTTGGTCTGGCCGGCTCGCTTATTCTCGGCTTCCTCGATCTGCAAACGAGCCAGGCGCAGAACCGCTTCTACACCAGCTTCGAAGACTGGCTCGCGACCACGGTTCAGGATCTCGGCGTCAGTGCGGCGAGCAGCGCACCGATGTCGCCAGCGGCGGTGAACGCCATCGACCGGCTGCGCCAAGCCCTTGCCGAAGCTGGATCGGGCAAAGCCACTACCACCGCCATGGCCAACCTTGCCGAGGCCATCCAGGGGCTGGTCCATCATATGCGAACGGAACAACAGATGATCCGCGAATGGGCCGAGGAACAGTCCAAGCTTAATCGCGATCTGCGCCGGTTCATGGAGCTATTGGCGCGCGAGACCGTCGATCACTAGGCCGCAGCCGTCACCGCGAATGGTGCAGCCGGTTTCCGGAAAAAGCGAGGGCGCGAACTCGGACGACTGACGTAGAAGCGAAATGGCACTTTCCCGCACCCGCCGCGAAGGCATGAATTACTGGCCCGGCTTTGTCGACGCATTGTCAACGCTGGTGCTTTCCGTAATTTTTTTGCTTACCGTTTTCATGGTCGCGCAGTTCTACTTGTCGCAGGAAGTCGCCGGCAAAGACACCGCACTCGACAAGCTGAACGCCCAGATCGCGCGGCTAAGCCAGCTTCTCTCGCTTGAGCGCACCGGCAAAGCCAATCTCGAGGATGAGGTGGCACAGTTACGGGCGTCATTGACAGCGGCCGAGACCGAGCGCGACCGGCTGCGCACCGCGAGCGGCCAAGCCGCCGCCGCGGACCAAGGCGCGACCGACAAGCTCAACTCGCAGCTCGACCTTGAGAAAGCGGCCACCGCCCGCGCCTTGGCGCAGATCGAGAATCTCAACGAGCAGATCAGCGCGCTGCGCCGGCAGATCGCGGCGCTCGAGGAAGCTCTCGGTGCCTCGGAGAAGAAGGAAAGCGCTGCGCAACTTCGCATCGCCGATCTCGGCCAGCGGCTCAACGTGGCGCTGGCGCAGCGCGTGCAGGAGCTATCGCGCTACCGCTCGGACTTCTTCGGCAAGCTGCGCGAGATCTTGGGCAATCGACCTGACATTCGCGTCGTCGGCGACCGCTTCGTCTTTCAGTCGGAAATCTTTTTCGATAGCGGCTCCGCGACGTTGCGGCCGGATGGCCGCGCAGAACTCGACAAGCTCGCCGGCGCCATCCTCGATCTGGAAAAGAAAATTCCGTCCGACATCGATTGGGTGCTGAGCGTGGAGGGTCATACCGACGTGCGGCCCGTTGGACCCACCTCGCCGTTCAAATCGAACTGGGACTTGTCCGCCGCGCGCGCAATTTCCGTGGTGCAATACCTGATCGCCAAAGGCGTGCCGCCGCAGCGGCTCGACGCGGCGGGGTTCGGCCAATACCAGCCCATCGATCCAGGCACCAGCGACGAAGCGCTCGCTCACAACCGACGTATCGAGCTGAAATTGACGGCGCGATGAAGGCAAAGCGCCCCGCCGCCGTCGTGCGGCCGATGCGGGCCGAGGATCTAGCCGAAACGCTCGACATGTGGGTTGCGACCTGGCAAGCCGCCTATCCGCATATCGATTTTTCCGCGAGGCGCGGATGGGCCCGCGACCGCCTTGCCGACGTGGAACGCACCGGTTCGATTTCATTGATCGCGCTGCTTGAGGGCCGAATCGTCGGCGCGATGATGCTAAACCCAAGCACCGGATATCTTGATCAGATCGTCGTCGCGACGGAATGGCAAGGACGCGGCATCGCCGCGATTCTGCTTGCGGAAGGGCGGCACATCGCGCCACCCGGCCTCGATCTGCACGTCAACCAGGATAATGCGCGCGCCGTCCGTTTCTATCAGAAGCACGGCTTCATCATGACGGGCGAAGACATCAATCCTCTATCCGGTGCCCCGATCTTTCGCATGAGCTGGAGGCCCTAGCGAGGAAAGCATCGGCAATGTCCCCAAATTGCCGCCGGGTCTCCCGTTTCGCGCTGGACCGCCCGCACCAAATTCAAGTCGCCCCCGCCAGCGACTGGGCCATGGCGGCGTCGAATGAGCGGGAGTCTACCTTCAGATAAGCGAGCTTTTCATCGGCAATGACCACGGCCTCGGCGACGCCCGGCACCTGGCGCAGCCGAGCCGCAAGTCCCTCGGCCTCCCCTTCCCGACCGTCGGCGATGGGAAGGAGCCGCGTGGTCAGGTAACTCGGTTGCGCCATGCTGGCCGCGGCAAACAGCCACAGAAGTGCGATCGCGCCCGTCAGCACGAACACGCCGGCGTCGCCCCAGTGTTGGTGCGCGAAACCGCCGACGATCCCACCGGCGAAAATGCCGAGGAACTGCAAGCTGGAATAGAGCCCCATGGCCGTGCCCTT
Organism: Xanthobacteraceae bacterium; assembly: GCA_030037065.1. Classification (GTDB taxonomy): domain Bacteria; phylum Pseudomonadota; class Alphaproteobacteria; order Rhizobiales; family Xanthobacteraceae; genus BOG-931. The sequence goes on along the minus strand of JASHRW010000383.1, from coordinate 12,345 downwards.
GGCGTCGGGCGGGGCGACCTTGGTGATGAGCGAGGGCAGGCTCGCCTCCATCACATTGAAGGCCGAGAAAAAGACGACAAGCGCGGCCAGCAGCACGAAGAGATTGCCAGCGCCGAAATAAAGCAAAGCTTGGCTGAAAACCAGCACAGCGACCGCGCTCACGAACACGCCCTTCATGCGACGATACTTTTCGGCCACGATGATTGCTGGCAACATGAAGGCAACAGAAAGGAGAAGTACTGGCAGATAGACCATCCACTGATCGTTGACCGGCAGGTCGAGCGTGCCGCGCAGCAACCCGGGCACGACCAGAAAACTCGCTGTCAGCATGGCGTGCAAAGCGAATATGCCGAAATCGAGCCGGAGAAGCTGCTTGTCTCGCAGTACAGCGCCGATGAGTGCCGGCACGGCCTCGGCGTCACGATGGATTCGCACTCGGTGCGGGTTCGGCACCACGAATTGCGTTATTGCAATGCCGAGCACCGCCAGCGCCGCCATCAGCCAAAAAATACCGCTGATGCCGACAAAGTTCGCCACAATCGGGCCGGCCACGAGCGCGATCATGAAGGAACCGCCAATCGTGATCCCGACCATGGCCATCGCCTTGGTGCGGTTTTCCTCGGCCGTCAGGTCAGCCAACAAAGCCAGGATCACAGAACCGACGGCGCCGCCGCCCTGAAGGGCTCGACCGACGATGACGCCGCCAATAGATGTGGAAAGAGCCGCGATTGCGCTGCCAATTCCAAACAGCACCAGCCCGAAAACGATCATGACCTTGCGGCCGACCCGGTCCGATAAGAGCCCGAATGGAATCTGCAGGATCCCCTGGCTCAACCCGTAAATCCCGAGCGCCTCGCCGATCAGGTATGGATTTGCGCCTGAAAGGTTGCGGGCATAGGCGCCGAATACCGGATAGATCATGAACAGGCCGAGAAGCCTGACCGAGAACACTGCAGCGAGAGACAAGGCGGCGTGGGATTCTTTGCTTTCCATCGCAATCAACGAAACACAGCGGACAGGATTGAACTTACGCGCCGCCCCGATTGACCACCCCGGACAATGCCTTGCGGGCCGGGCGCGGGTCAATTGCGGCGGCTTGCCGCTCGCGTGCCGCTGCTGATATAGAAGCGGCAAATCTGTACAGAAATTCGGCCCTGCGCGAATCGCGCGCCTGATGGGACAAAGCCATGAAACCGGACACCCACCCCGATTACCATACCGTCAAAGTCGTAATGACCGACGGGACAGAGTTCACCACGCGCACAACCTGGGGCAAGCCCGGCGATACGCTCCATCTCGAGATCGACCCGAAGTCGCATCCGGCCTGGACCGGCGGCCAGCAGCATCTTGTCGACCGTGGCGGCCGATTGTCGCGGTTCCAGAAAAAGTTTTCAGGCTTTCTGAAGCCTTAGGGTTCGCCGCGCGCGGGCCGAGGTCAGGCTTCAGATTCGAAGGCGGCCTTCAATAGCCCCCATTGCCGCTCGACCGGATTGCCGACGGCAACCCTCATGGGGGGCGCGGCGTGCATCGTCGCGTCAAGACGGCGCACCTCGCCTTGTAGCTTGACTGAACGGGCAATCAGCTCCTGCAGCTTTTGCGGCAGTAGCGCGACGGATTTGGCGTCCCCGGGTTCGCAATTGGCGAGTCTGACCTTCGCCTTTTCCTTGCTGGCCTGGGCCAGCGTCATTTCGCCTTCCTTGACCGCGCGATGGAGCAACAGCCAGGAAGCAAGTTGCATCAGCCGCGTCGTAAGCCGCATGCTTTCAGTAGCGTAAACAAGGGCGGCCCCACGTTCGAGTTTCTTCGACTCCAGCCTCCCGGCGCCATCAAGGTAACTTGCCGTTTCCTCGACCAGCGCCATTCCGTCGCGAAAAAGAACGGTAAAAAGCTGGGAACTCGCCAGCCGCTCGCTGAAGGAGACCGCGCCGGCTTCCATTGAACGCTTGTCGGACATTGGTACGCCTCACACGACGCCAGCATCGCCCGGTCCGCGGCCTAAGTCCAGGGTTCGGGCCGGCAAAGCTGCCGACATAGTTGCCGGCCGCAATGGCGCGCAAAAAAGAGCCGCCGTCGCCGGCGGCTCAAGGTGATAACAGGGAGGCGTCAAACAGAGTGGACAGGAGCCACTCGATGTCCAGAAGATGGACAGTAACCGTAATGAAGGAGAAAGCTTAATAAAAAGTTAATAAACTACAAAAACTTGCGGCCGGCTTTTAGCGTTCGAGTCGAAACCAAGGAGCCAGCCGGTTTGTTTTAATGGATCTCTATTTTCTAAAAAAAATGTCCGCAGCCGATTTCGAGGCGCGTTTTCTCGCCATTTCGCCTTCGAGCCGGACGATTTCCTCCTTGAGGAGCCCGATCCGCTCGGTAAGTTCGCCGACGGAGAGCAATGCCAAATCCTGGCCCAGCTCGTGCGTGATCTTCTTCTTGGGCAGCTCGTCAGGGTCGATTGCGGGCATACGGCCTCCTGCTGCAACAAACCTTAATACCGGATGGTGCGCTTGTCAGGCCCGGCTAAAGCATTCTGACCCATTGAAAGTTAATGGAAAAATCCTTGCGTCGGAGCGGCAAAAGCGGCTACGCAAACCAACCCCGCCGGAACAAGAAGCTTGGCGAAACTTGGCCGCGAATTCGGCGCAAACGCGGTTCGATATGATTTCGGGGACTATCGTCGGGGCTCGGGCCGCGCCGATGGCTGGAGGTCGGAGGACATCCATTGGCATTCTTGCGTGCCGCCGCGAGGCTCGGCGTGCTGGCGCTCACGTTGGCGGCCGCGATTGGGGCGCCTGCGGCGCAAGCTGTCGAAGCCATCAACGTGCCAAACAAGGGCCCGCCGATCGACCTTACCGGCGCGGTGGAATTTCAGCATTCCGACACCGACCGTGTTCAGATTTCCACTGCGCCTGGTCCTGACGGGATCGTTCGCCGGATCGAGATTCGGGCACGCCAGCCGGACACCAATTGGGCCGTCTTCGCGCTCGCCAATAACGGCGACCAACAGATCGATCGGCTCATCGTGGCGCCCCATTACCGGATGGTCGGCTCCGGTCTGCTGTGGCCCGATCTCGGCGAATCGCGGATTGTCCACATCACGCCGTCCTCAGGCGATCCACCTGAGCTGCAGCCGAATCCGAGCGCCGACATTTATCGCATTACGCTTGATCCCGGCACGGTGATCACTTTCGTCGCCGAGTTGCGCACCCCGACCTTGCCGCAGCTCTATCTGTGGGAGCCGGACGCCTACAAGGATAAGGTCAATTCGCTTACGCTCTATCAAGGGATCGTTATCGGCATCGCCGGTCTGCTGGCACTGTTTTTGACCATCCTGTTCGTCGTCAAGGGCAGCGTCATGTTCCCGGCGGCCGCGGCCTTGAGCTGGGCCGTGCTGATCTATATCGGCGTCGATTTCGGGTTCTGGGGCAAGGTCTTCGACATGTCGTCGGGCGCGGAGCGGGTTTGGCGCGCCGCCGGCGAAGCGATTCTGGCCGCGACGCTGCTGGTGTTTTTGTTCGCTTACCTGAATCTCAACCGCTGGCACGTCCGCTACTCGCATATCACCGCTGGCTGGCTCGCATTCCTCGGTGCGCTCGTAGCGGTCGCCTTGTTCTCGCCTGAAGTCGCCTCCGGCATCGCCCGCATCTCGTTGTTCCTCATCGCCGTGCTCGGCTTTGCGCTGGTCGTTTATCTCTCCACCCATCATTACGACCGCGCCGTGATGCTCATACCGACCTGGCTTCTTCTGGTCGTCTGGGTGTTCGGCGCCGGGCTTACCGTACTCGGCTACCTCACCAACGACATCGTCGGACCGGCTTTGCTCGGCGGTCTGGTGCTCATCGTAATGCTGATCGGCTTTACGGTCATGCAGCACGCCTTCGCCGGTGGCATTACCCACGGCATCGTCTCCGACGTCGAGCGCCGCGCGCTGGCACTCACCGGCGCCGGAGACATGATCTGGGATTGGGACGTCTCCTCCGATCATGTCTTCACCAGCGCGGAAACCGAAGCCATGCTCGGGCTCAAGAGCAGCTCGCTGCAAGGCCCCGCCGCCAAGTGGCTCGAAATCCTGCATCACCTCGATCGTGACCGCTTTCGCGCCACCCTCGACAGCGTGCTCGAACAACGGCGTGGCCGCGTGGCGCAGGACATTCGCCTGCGCACCGCCGACGGCCATTATCTCTGGTTCGCCTTGCGCGCGCGTCCGGTTGTCGGTTCCGATGGTGAAGTGGTGCGCCTCGTCGGCACACTGACCGATGTCACCGCATTCAAGACCGCGGAGGAACGACTCCTTCACGACGCCGTACACGACAATCTCACCGGTCTACCCAACCGCGAACTGTTCCTCGACCGGCTGGAAGCGGTCCTCGGCTTTGCCAAAGCGGCTCCAAACAAATCCGATGCCGCGCTGCGCCCGACCGTGATGGTGATGGACCTCGATCGCTTCAAGCAGGTCAACGATTCGATCGGCATGGCGGTCGGCGACTCGATCCTGCTGACGCTGGCGCGGCGACTTGGACGATTGGTGAAACCGCAAGACACGCTGGCACGGCTGGCCGGCGATCAGTTCGGCCTCATTCTCCTGTCGGAACGCGACGCGGCGAAGATCACCGCATTCGCCGAGACCATTCGGCGCACCCTGCGCGCCCCGATTGCGTTCAAGGACCGCGAAATTTTCCTCACCGCGTCGATCGGCTTGGCGCTCGGCAACAGCGAACCGCAGCGCGGCGAGGAAATGCTCAAAGACGCCGAACTCGCCATGTACCATGCCAAGCGCAGCGGCGGCGACCGCATCGACGTGTTCAAGCCGTCCATGCGGGCGCGCAAAACCGACCGGCTGTCGATCGAATCCAATCTGCGGCGGGCACTGGAACGCGACGAAATCAATATTCTCTTCCAACCCATCGTTCGACTGGACGATCGTGCGATAGCCGGCTTCGAGGCGCTGGCGCGCTGGAATCATCCGAAACTCGGGCGGCTGTCGCCGGCCGAATTCATCGCCGTCGCCGAAGAGACCGGCCTTATCGTCGACCTCGGCCTGTTCGTTCTCGAACGCGCCGCGCGGCAGCTCGGCGCCTGGCAGCGCACGCTGCGCCACCGCGAGTCGCTGTTCTGCAGTGTCAACGTCTCATCGCGCCAGCTATTGCGCCACGATCTCATTCAAGACCTGCGCACGGTGCTCGCGCGCACGCCGCTGACGCGCGGTTCGCTCAAGCTCGAACTCACCGAGTCGGTCGTGATGGAAAACCCGGAGCATGCGGCGCAGATGCTGCAGCGCATCCGCGAACTCGGTGCCGGGCTCTCGCTCGACGATTTCGGCACCGGTTATTCGTCGCTGTCCTATTTGCAGCGCTTTCCTTTCGACACGATCAAGATCGATCAGTCGTTCGTACGTACCACCGCCAAAGGCACGCGGCCGGTGATCCTCCGTTCGATTGTCGCCCTTGCCCACGATCTAGGCATGGAGGTCGTCGCGGAAGGCGCTGAGACGGACTCCGATGCGATCGAGCTGTTCCAGCTCGGCTGCGAATACGCTCAAGGCTTTGTTTTCGGCGAGCCGACGTCAGCCGAGAAGGCGCGCTCGCTATTGCTGCCGCAGCGGAAATTGCAAAGTAGAAGTCAGAAATCGGAAGTGGGGTAACTCCATTCCGACTGCCGATTTCCGATCACGCGTGCCCCGCCTCGTTCGACAGCATGCCGAGATCAATGCCGATCTTCTTGAGTGCCCGCTCATATTTTCCGCCGATATCGGTGCCGAAAAGCAGCTCCGGATCGGCCGTGCAATGCAGCCAACCATTGCCCTGAATCTCGTTTTCCAGTTGTCCGGGCGCCCAGCCGGCGTAACCGAGCGCCAGGATGGCGCTCGCCGGGCCGTCGCCGCGGGCGATCGCCTTGAGGATGTCGATCGTGGCCGTGAGGCAGATGCCGTCGTCGATAGGCAGCGTCGAGTTCTCAATGAAGAAGTCGGCGCTATGCAGGACGAAGCCCCGCTCGGTTTCCACCGGCCCCCCACGCATGACTTTCACGACACCGGCGCGCGAAGGAAGCTGGATCACGTCGGCGGCCGGTATGACGTCGAGCTTCACCAGCAGATCGGAGAAGTGGACGTTCGGTGCCGGATGATTGACGACGATTCCCATGGCGCCTTCGGAGGAATGCGCGCAGATATAGATGAGCGAGCGCGAGAACCGCTCGTCCAGCATTGCCGGCATGGCGATGAGCATCTGGCCGTCCAGATAGCCTCGGCCCCTGCTCTTTCTCGATGTTTTGGCGCGCGGAGATTTCATAGCGGAAAGGTAGCGCATCGATCCGCATTTGCAAACGAATGGCGGCGGCAAAAGCTCCCGATGTTCCCTCAACCGTCGTCAGGCACCGGCGCTCGAACCGCCGATATACGTCAATTTGTCGCCTTTATTCTCGATGCTCCCGGCCACAGTCACGATCATGTCAGTAGCGTGAGGGCGAACTTGCCTCTACACAGCGACATGCTCCGTTCATCGACCCGGCATTTGGCAATCGTGACACCGACTCTTGTTTGCCTCGCCGGATATTCGCCGGCCTGCGCACAAGATGCCTCTGCATGGCAAGGCGAAGCGCACGCGGCAGCCCGGCTTATCGCCGGCGCGATGGTCAAGAAGTCAGACGCCACTTTCGTGCGTGCCGGCGTGGAAATACGACTTGAGCCCGGCTGGAAGACGTATTGGCGGTATCCAGGCGATAGCGGCGTGCCGCCAACCTTCGATTTCGCCGGCTCCGCGAACGTCAAATCGGCAACAGTGCGGTGGCCGGCACCCGAACAATTCTCCGACGGCGCTGGCGAACATTCGATCGGCTATGCGGGCGATGTCATCCTGCCGCTGAAGGTCACGCCCGCCGATGCCTCGCAGCCATCGACGCTCCACGTGAAGCTCAATTATGCGGTCTGCGGCACATTGTGTGTGCCGGCGCAAGCGACCCTACAACTTGCCCTGACCGGGCAGAGTGCCGACGACGCGATCCTGCAGAAAGCGGACCGGCTTGTGCCCAAGCGCGTCGCGCTCGGCGTCGATCCCGGCAATGGCCTCATGATTCGCTCCGTCCAACTCGCCTCTGTCGGCGGCAAAAACCGCGTTTTCGTCGACGTGATCGCGGCCTCAGGTGCGCCAGTGAGCCTGTTCGCGGAAGGCCCGACGCCCGAATGGGCGCTGCCGCTGCCCGAGCCCGACGGTCCGGCGGACGGACCCGACCGGCGCTTCGCGTTCGACCTCGATGGCCTGCCGCCGGGAGCACATGCCAAGGGCGCAACGCTAATCCTGACGGCCGTTTCCGGCGATGCCGCCATTGAGGTTCCGGCCCATCTCGACTAATTCGGATGCGCCGCGCTATTTTGCGCGCCGAAAGACATGCATCGTAAACCTGTGAGGAATTGATCATGGCTATCAAGGTTGGCGACCGCGTACCCAATGGCACGTTCACGGTAATGACGGCCGAGGGACCAAAACCAAAGACGTCGGACGAATTGTTCAAGGGTAAGAAGGTGGTGCTATTCGCCGTACCGGGCGCGTTTACGCCGACCTGCCACAAGAATCACTTGCCGGGCTTCGTGAAGAACGCTGCCGCCATCAAGGCCAAGGGCATCGACACCATCGCGGTCACCGGCGTCAACGACGTATTTGTCATGGACGCCTGGAAGAAGGCCTCCGGCGGCGACGCCATCGAGTTCCTGGCCGACGGCAGCGGCAACTGGGCCAAGGCCATGGGGCTCACTGCGGACCTGACTGAGCGCGGGCTGGGCGTGCGCTCGCAGCGCTACGCCATGGTGGTCGATAACGGCGTGGTGAAGACGCTCAACCTTGAGGATACGCCGGGCAAGGCGGAGATTTCGGGCGCGGATAATTTGCTGAAATCTTTGTAGTCGCGTCATTCCGGGGCGCGGGCGAATGCCCGCGAGCCCGGACGCCATAAACACGGTCGGCGCAAATCCCATTGGGCGATGATTTGGATTCCGGCTTCGCCGCTTCCGGAATGACGGTTGCGGTTACGATTTTGCTCTCGCCGTCCTCGCAGCACGCACTTCAGCAATTGCCTCGCGGGCGAGCGCGTCCGCTCGCTCGTTCATGGCGTGTCCGGCGTGGCCGCGCAGCCAGTGCCAGCGCACCTGGTGGGGCTTGAGCGCCAGGTCGAGGCGCTGCCACAGATCGACGTTCTTCACCGGTTTTTTGTCCGACGTGCGCCAGCCGTTGCGCTTCCAAGCGTTGATCCAACTCATGATCCCATTGCGCAAATACTGACTGTCGGTATGCACATCGACGCGGCACGGGCGCCGGAGCGCCTCAAAGGCACCGATTGCCGCCATCAGCTCCATCTGGTTGTTGGTCGTATTCGGCTCGCCGCCCTTGAGCTCCTTCTCATGATCGCCGAAGGTCAAGATCGCACCCCAGCCGCCCGGGCCGGGATTGCCCGAGCAGGCGCCGTCGGTATGAATGACGACGTGCGGCAGCGGCTCGTTCACGGTTCCGCCAATCCGTAGTCGCGCGCACTCTTGACCATCTGATGGAAGCGGAGTTTGCGCGCATATTCGCGCGGGTCCTTGGGTCGCACCAGCGCGCCGGGCGGCACGTCGAGCCAATCGACCAGGCGCGTCAGCAGAAAGCGCAACGCCGCACCGCGCGCGAGCAGCGGCAGTTTCTCCCATTCCTGATGTGATAGCGGCCGGTTCTTGACGTAGTTGGCGAGCAACGCGCGGCCCTTGGTGACGTTGTAGGAATGATCGGGTTCGAAGCACCAGGCGTTGAGGCAGATGGCGACGTCGTAGACCAGCGTGTCGGTGCAGGCGAAATAAAAATCGATCAGTCCGGAGAGCTTGTCGCCGAGAAAAAACACGTTATCGGGAAACAGATCGGCGTGGATGACGCCTTGCGGCAGGTCGCGCGGCCAGTCGCGTTCCAGCACTTCTAGTTCGGCCGCGACCACTTTTTCCAGGTTTCGCTCCACCTTGTAGGCACGTTCGCGGCAGCCCTCGTAGAGCTGCCTCCAACCGGCAACCGAGAGCGCATTGTCGCGGCGCACGGAAAAATCGGCGCCGGCCAAATGCAGCCGCGCCAATGCCTCGCCCAAAGCCGCGCAGTGCGCCGCACTCGGCCGGCGAATCCACATGCCGTCGAGAAAAGTGACGAGCGCCGCCGGCCGGCCGGCGAGCTTGCCGAGCACTTTGCCGGCCTTGTTCTTCACTGGTTGCGGGCAGATAATGCCGCGACTCGCCAGGTGCTCCATCAGCGCCAAGAAGAACGGCAAATCGCGCTCGGCGACCCGCCGCTCATAAAGCGTGAGGATGAAATAGCCGCGCCGGGTGTGGACGAGAAAATTTGAGTTTTCGACCCCTTCGGCGATGCCCTTGTAGGCCAACAGCTCGCCGATGTCGTAGCCGGCAAGGAAAGGCGACAGATCTTCCGCCGCAACATCGGTGTAGACCGCCATGAAACACTCCAGCCGCTTGGCGGCTAACCCGCGCGGCCTGTCGCCGTCAAGCTGCCTTGCCGGCAAGCCAAGCTGAATAGCGCGCGTAAAGGTCAGCCGTCTCCGGTCCGCCGTCGCGATAGATGACCGGCGCGAGCGAACGGCCTTGGGCATGCGACAGGCGAAAAGCCATATAGCGGTATTGCTCTGGATATTGCGCGGTATTGGCGGCTTTGAAGAGTTCATCGAACGCCGGCGAGGGCTCGACCGGATCGAGCCGGTCGCGCTCGTAGATCGCAGCACGCTCAGCAATAAGCCAGCCCTCGGCATGGCGTTCAAGCCGGTCCAAAAAACGCGAGCAAGAGGTCAGATCGACTGCAATGCCGTTGAACGGCTGGCGCACGCGGATAATCACGCTCGTCTCCGCCACGGCACGATCGCCGGTGATTTTAAGCGTGGGTGCGAACAAATGATGCCGCGACCAGCTATGGCCCGCGCCATAACTCGCCCGGCAGCGCTCGACGAACTGGTCGAACGGACCGCGAAACCAGGATACCGAAATGTGGCCGTCGGCCGTAAAGGTGGCGCGCAGTTCCTTCCACTTCCCCTGATCGCGAAACAGGCCCCAATTCTGGATCAGTTCTGCGCAGGCGCTCTTGTCGGCCAGAGTCGCTGTGCTTTCTGACAATTTGCGTTCCTTCTTGCGGCGTAAGCGAACGATAGGCCGATCCACATGGCTAAGCCAGACTAGTGTCCCGATTCCGAAGTTCGCATCATTGGGCGGCAAGCTCGTTTGCGAACTTCGGAATCGAAGGACACTAGCAACTTATTGATCTGGTGTGGCTTTGGTTCAAAAGTCCGCATAACGAGTTCGCGGCAACAATGATGCGGACTTCTGAACCGCCACACTAGACTGAGCGACTCATGCCTCGCGCATTCGGGTTTCCGGTGTTAAGACGAGCGGCAAGTAAGGACTCTTTTCGATGGCACCCAACACCCTGCAAGGCGTGATCGCGGCGATTGCGACGGCGGTCGACGCCAATGGCGCGCCGGACAGCGCGCGCTCTGTCGCTCTGGCGCGCTTTCTCCTCGACAACGGCTGCGATGGGCTCAACGTACTCGGCACCACCGGAGAGGCGACGTCATTTTCGATCGAGCAGCGTAAGCGTGTCATGAGCGCCTACGCGGCCAGCGGGCTGCCGCTCGAACGGATGATGGTCGGCACCGGCGCCGCCGCTACCGCAGATGCCATTGCCCTCGCAAGACACGCGGCCGAATTGGGCTTTGCCGGCGCGCTGGTGTTGCCGCCGTTCTACTATAAGGGCGTACCGGACGACGGACTCGTCGCCTACATCGAGGCGATCGTGGCGGCGACCACAGCGCAGCCGATCCCGATCTATCTCTACCATTTCCCCGCCCAATCCGGTCTACCCTGGCACGTCGCATTGATCCGACGCCTTCTCGACAGCTTCGGCGAGCGCATCGTCGGCTTGAAGGATTCCTCCGGCGACATGGAGTTCGCCCACGCCGCGGCCGCTATCTCGCCGCGGTTCAAGGTGTTCCCCTCTACCGAGGCGGCATTGCCGAAAGCCCGTTCCGGCCCGTTCGCCGGCTGCATCTCGGCGACCGCCAATCTGAATGCCGACCTGTGCGCCCGCGCCTATCGCGCCGGCGACGCCGATGCACTCACCGAGGCGGTGGCGATCCGCAAGCTGTTCGACGGCAAGCCGCTGGTGCCCGGCGTCAAGGCTTTGCTCGCCCATATTCATGGCGACCCGCAATGGGCGCGCGTGGCGCCGCCGCTCGCTGCTTTTCCGGCGGCCGATTGCGCGACGGTCGGCGCCGGCTACGACGCGCTACGCGCCAAGCGGGTCGCTTAAGCCACCGACGAAACTCGCGGCGTTGACGGCCTTGCGTTGCGCCCGTATAAGCGCGGCGGCGAGGCCGGCAAGCGCTTCGCTTGCCGCAGCTTTACTTTTGCAACCTGCACGTCGAGAAGATGGCCAATACCAGATCCGCCAAGAAGGCCGCTCGCCAAATCGCGCGCCGTACCGTGATCAACAAGGCACGCCGTTCACGCGTGCGTTCTGCTGTCCGCAAAGTCGAAGAGGCGATTGCGTCAGGCAGCCGCGCCGCCGCACTCGCCGCCATGGCCGATGCGGAGCCCGCCATTATCCGCGGAGCGCAGAAGGGTATCGTTCATCGCAACGCCGCGCGCCGTAAAGTCTCCCGTCTCGCCCACCGCATCGCCAAGCTCGGCAAGTAGGAAATACCCGGCGTTCACGCGGATGCTCCGCAGGCGATAGCCGACGGTATTTTCTTCCTGTGGATTTCAAATAGCTGTCGTCCGCTTGTTGCGGAATTGTCACAGCTTTCCGGAAAATATCGTGCAACGGCTCGCGGAGGGTCGGGAGGCTTTGCCGTTGACCCCCGAGGGGGACGGCAGAGGCGCGGATGTCATTTTTCCCTTATTTCACGCGCATTTTTCACCCTCGCGGAGCACGCTGCCGGGGTGGGTCCCCCGCTCGCTTGCGCACGGGAATGCGTTAACAATTAAGGGGTTAATGCAAACGATTGGCAGGGACTTCAAAAACGCGCTCGCGCTTTGGCTGCCGAACAAATCAGTTCCCGCTCAATTCAGCCCCGCTTCAGCCATTCGGCGAACTTCATTTTTCGTCGCTGAATCAAAAGCTTGGGTGAAAGTTCGGCAACCTCCAGGTTCTTTGAAATCCTAAAACTCATGCGCCCATCGGTTTTGGTGACCGTTGATTGGCAAAAATGTGATTGGTATTCCTTTGCACCTCTTCATGGCCTCGAAGGTCATCTGGTTCGCGGTAAAGCCTGATCGGTGACCGAGTGGGGGCGGTCGTGACGAGTGTCAGTTCAGTACCGTCCTCACAGCGTATAGTGGCGTGC
>JASHRW010000382.1 GCA_030037065.1 Xanthobacteraceae bacterium | reverse complement strand
ACCGCAAGCGCGATTGCTGCGGCGACGTCGCCAGCAAACACCGGCTCGAAGCGCGTGTGGCCGCCGCCCGGTAGCGGCAGCGCCGGCGCGATGCGCGCCAGCGCCGCGAACCGATTGAAGAAGTCGTCTTCGGGCCCGAATATGATCGACGGCCGCACGACCGTCGCGTCCGGCGCCGCCGCCAGCACGCGCCGCTCGCCTTCGGCCTTCGATTGCGCGTAACGCGAGGGCGAGTTGGCGTCGGCGCCGATGGCCGACACGTGGATCAGGCGGGCACCGGCGGATTTTGCCGCCACCGCCACCGCTTCGGCGCCCGTCGCCTGAATCGCCGCGAAACGCTGCCGGCCGCGCTCGAACAAAATGCCGACCAGGTTGACGGCGACATCGGCATCGCGCAACGCCGCGGCGATCGATTGCGGGTAACGCAAATTGGCCTGGACGGCGTGGATCTGGCCGACCTTTCCCATCGGCCGCAAGTGGCCGGTGAGCTCCGGCCGGCGCACTGCGACGCGAATGCGATAGCCGCTATTGGCGAGCGCGCGCACCACGTGGCGGCCCAAGAATCCCGAGCCGCCGAATACGGTGACGAGCGTCTCAAGCTTGTTTGCGATCATCGGCGGCGGAATACAGGAACGCCTTGCCGCTGTATAGAGGCGACCGCCGTTCGATTGACAACATTGGGTGTGCTCCGTACCTATCCGCTCGCGGCCCAAGCGGGCGCCCAGGTGGCGGAATTGGTAGACGCACTAGTTTCAGGTACTAGCGGGTAACACCGTGGAGGTTCGAGTCCTCTCCTGGGCACCAGCAAGCCAATAAATAGCTTGGATATTTGCTGAATTTGTTTGCTGAAAAATCGTCATCGGCGCTTCAGCGAGTACCGCCTTCCACGCCGACCCAACCGCCGATCTTGATGCAGGTATCCGTGCCGGGCACGTTGACGAAGCCGGCGCCGTAGGCGCTGCAGGATTTTACGCGTGCGGCCGCCGGTGATTTCGCGGCTGATTTCGGCGGCGACCATTTCGGCGGCGAATTTGGATCGGTGAGCGTTTGGGCGAAGGCTCCGGCCGCCATGACGGCGACCGCAATGAACGCGGCCGCCACGGCGGCGATCGGACGGAGGATCAAGTGGCCATTGGCGCGAGCCATCCGGCGATCCATCGAAGGCCCCTTACGCGCTGCGGGGCGTGTTGGCGGAACCGCAACCGGATCGGATCATAACACGCTTGGACATTTTTGACGCGCCATTTCAGTTGCGATATGCAACGGCCGCATGACCAACCGTATCCATCGTGGCGATCTGGCGGACCTGTCGCACTATACGGGCGTGCCGGCGATTGCGATCGACACCGAGACGATGGGACTAAGCCTCACCCGCGACCGGCTCTGCCTTGTGCAGCTCTCCCCGGGCGACGGTTCCGCTGATGTCGTGCAGATTGCAGCCCGTCCCGCGGACGCGCCCAACCTCAAGCGGCTGCTTGCCGACGCCAACGTACTCAAGATTTTTCACTTCGCCAGATTTGATCTCGGCATGCTGCAAAAGACTTTTGGCGTGATGCCGCAGCCCGCCTACTGCACCAAAATCGCTTCGCGGCTGGCGCGCACCTACACGGACAAGCATGGGCTGAAGGATTTGGTGCGTGAGGTGCTCGGCCACGACTTGTCCAAACAGCAACAATCGTCCGATTGGGGCGCCGCTGAACTGACCGATGCGCAGCTTTCCTACGCCGCGGCCGACGTGCTTTATTTGCATGCGCTCAGGGAAAAACTCGACGCCATGCTGGCGCGTGAGGGTCGCGAAAAGCTGGCCGCCGCCTGCTTTGCCTTCCTGCCGGATCGGGTGCGGCTCGATCTCGCAGGCTTTGCCGCGGACGACATTTTTGCACACTCGTAAGCCAATCGCCTCTTAACGGAGCTCTAACTCCGACCGGGACTTAAGAACGGGCGGCCCTGCCTGGGCCATATTCGCGCGGGACTATCACGGGGTTGGGCCGTAGACTATGGGTGTTGGCCGAATCGCAGCATCGGTCGCGGGGATAATGATTTGACCAGCATTTCCTTCGCCAGCGCGGATCGCGAGGCCGCCTTCTCGGAACGATCCGGCAGCGACAGAGAACGGACATATCGGCGCGCGCTGCGCCACAGCCGTCAGGTCCGCTGGCTGCGCGCCGGCCTGCTTGGCGCCATCGCCATAGCTATGCTTGCGGTGGTGATCGATGATTACCTCCCTGTCGGCAGCCTTCGCCTTCCCGGCGAAATCGGCAAGCTGGTGATCCAGGGCACCACGATCACCATGCAGCAGCCGCATCTCACCGGCTTCACCGCCGATCAGCGGCCTTATGATTTTACCGCCGATGCCGCCCAACAGGACATCACCAAGCCCGATTTGGTCCAGCTACAACAGATCCGCGCCAAGATCGCGATGGCGGACAAAAGCATCGTGCACCTGTCGGCAGATTCCGGCATCTACAACATGAAGACCGACATGCTGTCGCTTAGCCAGAATATCCACCTGGTGTCTTCGACCGGTTATGAGGCGCGCCTCAGCCAGGCGTTGGTTGACATGAACAAGGGCAGTGTTGTGTCCGACACGCCTGTCTGGGTGAAGCTGCTCGACGGCGACTTGAACGCGAAGCGACTGCAAATCGACGATAAGGGCGACGTGCTGCGCTTTACCGATGTCACGATGGTCTTGCAGTCGGGAAAGCAGGACGCCAAAGCAGGTAACCCATGAGGCGCGCGCCTTGGCTTTCGACCTTGGCCGCGGTTTTGCTGGTCTCGGCATCGGCGGCGGCCCAGGGTCTTCATCCCGCGCATCAGGGTCTCATCCACGGCGCCCAGGGACAGGATCAGGATCAGCCAATCCAGATCGATGCCAAGTCCCTGGAAGTTCACGACAAGAGTAAGACTGCGACCTTCTCGGGCGACGTCAAGGTGGTACAGGGCGACACCACGATGACCTGCAAGACGCTGGTCGTCTTTTACGGGCAGGAGCTTGGTATTGCCGGCAAACAGGTTGCCTCTGCCAACTCGACCGCAGGCGTGGTGCCGGACGCCCAGAATATTCGCCGGATTGAGGCCCACGGTGGCGTTACCGTGGTCAGTAAGGATCAAACCGCGAGCGGCGATCTCGGCGTCTACGATTTGCTGGCAAAGACGATAACGCTCACCGGTAATGTCGTGGTGACTCAAGGGCCAAACGTGATCCACGGCGAACGCGTGATCGTCGATACGGTCACCGGAAACGCCCATGTTGAAGCCGCCCCCGGCGTTCCGCAAGGGCGCGTGCGCGCGCTCATCATCCCGCAGAAAGGTGAGAACGGTGGGCAGTCGAATTTCATGACGGTCGGGCCGGGTCCGAGGAAGTGAACGAACTGCCGCCGCCTCCTTGCCGTGCTAAACAGCGCGGGATTTTGACCAAAGCTGCTCCCGTTACTTCCCTGATTCAGGGTGGGCATGGCGCGGCGCGGACGAGTTTCCTGAGGCTGGTGTGTTGAGCATTTTCTCATATTTCCGCCGCCGTCCGCCGTCGCGCCGCGGTTCTCTCGCCAGCATCGATCCTGACGCCATTGGTCTTGCGTCCATGGGCGGCGCGATCAGCGGCACATATCTCGACATCGCGAGCCTACCCGCCCGGCCAACCAAGGTGCGCGATAAGCAGCCGCCTTCCCCGAAGCACGAGCGCCAGGAACGCGAGGAACGCCAACAGCGGCATGATCGCGAACAGGGTGCACAAGACCCCTCGCCTCCGGCGACGCCGCGGCGACGAACCGACGGTAACGGTGCCGCGCACGGCGATCGCAAGGGATTGCTCGAGGTCTATGGCGTGGAAAAAAGTTTCGTCGGACGCAAGGTCGTCAAGAATGTCAGTCTGTACCTACGCCAGGGCGAGGCGGTCGGCCTGCTCGGGCCCAACGGGGCAGGCAAGACGACGGTGTTCTACATGATCACCGGCCTTATCAAAGCGGACCAAGGCCGCATCGAACTCGACGGCCATGACGTCACGAAATTGCCGATGTACCAGCGCGCGCGGCTCGGCATCGGCTATTTGCCCCAAGAGGCCTCGATTTTTCGCGGGCTGAGCGTCGAGCAGAACATCCGCGCCGTACTCGAGGTCGTCGAGCCAAATGCCCGGCGTCGCGAACGCGACCTCGACGCGTTGCTTGAGGAATTCAATATCGGCAAGCTCCGCAAAACGCCATCGATTGCGCTGTCGGGGGGCGAACGCCGACGCGTCGAGATCGCCCGCTCGCTTGCTACCCGGCCGAACTACATGCTGCTCGACGAGCCATTCGCCGGCATCGATCCGATCGCGGTCGGCGACATCCAGGCGCTGGTGCGCCACCTGACTAATCGCGGCATCGGCGTGCTCATTACCGACCATAACGTGCGCGAGACGCTCGGTCTTACCGATCGCGCTTACATTATCTATTCGGGGGAAGTCCTGATGGAGGGCCGAGCGGACGATATCGTTAATAACTCTGACGTGCGTCGGCTCTATCTCGGGGAGGAATTCAAGCTTTAACGTTGCCAGGAGGCTTTGTCCGAAAACGATTGACGACAGGGGGCGCGAACTGCTCTACAACGGCTGAGAAGCAAGAATCGGACCAATTCGACCCTTCATGGCACTGACCCAAAGACTTCAGCTCCGGCAGAGCCAAGCGCTGGTTATGACGCCGCAGCTGATGCAGGCCATTAAGCTGCTGCAGCTCTCCAATCTCGATCTGGTCGCCTATGTGGAGGCGGAGCTCGAGCGCAATCCCCTCCTGGATCGCGGCGCTGAGAGCGAGGCGGGCTCCGGCGCATTCGAGGCCGCGCAATCGCCGGACCAGCCGGTCAACAGCCAGGCGTTGAACGGTGCTGAATTCCAGAACAACCGAGGCGCGGATGACGACAGGTCGCAGTCGCCGCTTGACGACGCCTCCGGGGACGATTCCGAACCTGTCCGTGCGCGCACGAGTTCGGATCTGCCAGCCGGATATTCCGACTGGGCCGGTGTCGGCTCCGGCGGCCGCGACGATGGCGACTACAATCTGGAATCGTTTGTTTCTGCGGAGACGACGCTGGCGGACTGGCTGCGCGAGCAGCTCACGCTCGCGATCGCCGATCCAGGCCGGCGCTTGATCGGACGATATCTCATCGATCTCGTCGACGATGCCGGATACTTGAGCGGCGATCTCGCCGCTGCGGCGGAAAAGCTCGGCACCGGCACTGCTGAAATCGAGGCCGTGCTGGCCATCTTGCAATCCTTCGATCCGCCCGGCGTGTTCGCCCGCGATCTGACCGAATGCTTGGCGCTGCAGCTCAAGGAGCAGGATCGCTTCGACCCCGCCATGCAGGCGCTAGTCGCACGGCTCGATCTGGTGGCGCGGCGCGACTTTGCCGGTTTGAAAAAAATCTGCGGCGTCGGTGACGAGGATCTGGCCGACATGATCGCTGAAATCCGCCGGCTTAATCCGAAACCGGGCCTCGCCTTCGGTTCGGCGCCGGTGCAGCCGATCGTGCCGGACGTCTTCGTGCGGCCGGCGCCCGACGGCGCCTGGATTGTCGAGCTCAATTCCGACACGCTGCCGAAGGTTCTCGTCAATCAAAGCTACTATGCCGAGGTTGCCGCCGGTACGCGCGGCGCGACCGAGAAATCCTACCTTGCCGAATGCCTGCAGAGCGCCACCTGGCTTGTACGCGCGCTCGACCAACGCGCCCGCACCATTCTGAAAGTCTCAAACGAAATCGTTCGCCAGCAGGACGCGTTTTTTGCCCATGGCGTCGAGCACCTGCGGCCACTCAATCTCAAGACGGTGGCCGACGCCATCGGCATGCACGAATCGACCGTGTCGCGCGTCACCGCCAACAAATATATGGCGACCAGCCGGGGAATCTTCGAGCTGAAGTACTTTTTCACGTCGGCGATCGCCGGCGCCGACGGCGGCGAGGCGCATTCGGCGGAAGCTGTCCGCCACAGGATCAAACAGTTGATCGACGGCGAGGCTGCGGCCGATGTGTTGTCCGACGATACCATCGTCGAAAAGCTGCGCGAGGCCGGCATCGACATTGCGCGGCGCACCGTTGCCAAATACCGCGAAGCCATGCGCATCCCATCCTCAGTGCAGCGCCGGCGGGAGAAGCAGGTCGCCGCGGTTCCCTGATCCGCTCGGCGCGCCGGCTCTGACCACCCTTCGCCGTACGGAGTCCTACCGCGTTGACTCCACCCTGCTCACTACCTAGCTCGAGTAAAACGCCAGGATGCTTGCTTTGGAGGCCGGCATGTCGTTTCGCATTTCGGGAAAGAATCTCGACGTCGGCGACGCCCTGCGCGAGCGGGTGCGCGCCCGCATTGCCGAAGCTATGGGAAAATATTTCGACGGGGGCTACTCGGGGCACCTAACGCTCGAGCGCGAGGGATTCGGGTTCCGCTCCGAATGTGCCATCCATCTTGATTCGAAAATCACTCTCCATGCTGAAGGCATGGCGGCCGACGCTTACGCCAGCGCCGATCAGGCGGCATTGCGCATCGAAAAACGGCTGCGCCGCTATCATCGCCGGCTCAAGGATCATCGTCCCGAACGGCTCGACGGCGGCGGCTTGATCGATGCGGCGAGCTACATCATCGCCGCGCCGGAAGCCGAGAGCGACGCGGACATCGATGCCTTCACGCCGGTCATCATCGCCGAATCGACGACCGCGTTGAAACAATTATCAGTCAGCGATGCAGTGACCGAGCTCGACATGACCGGCGCGCCTGTTGTCGTGTTCCGCCATGCCGCCCATGGCGGCATCAACGTCGTCTATCGCCGCGCCGACGGGCATTTCGGTTGGATCGATCCGCAACCGCCGGCGCCGGTCGCCGATGCCCATTGACGACGATGCGGGGGGTCCCTATGGTCCGCCGCCCTTGGAGCATGATCCGCAGGTTTGGGGCCTATCACGGAAAGATCATGCTGATGCAAGAAACCAAAAACCGTTCGATATCAGCCACTAAGGCGATCAGGCCAAAGCCGTAGGCCGATACCTTCCTCCGTCAGGTTCCATTCATGCCGCTTTCCGATCTGGTTGCGTCGAACGCGATTCTCCCGGCGCTCAAGGTCAACAACAAGAAGCAGGCGCTGCACGAACTCGCGGCGCGCGCCGCCGCCCTCACCGGCCAAAGCGAGCGCGCGATTTTTGATATCTTGATGCAGCGCGAAAAGCTCGGCTCGACGGCGGTCGGCAACGGCATTGCCATTCCCCACGGCAAAATGCCGAACCTGACGCGCCTGTTCGGATTGTTCGCCCGGCTCGACCGACCGGTCGATTTCGAAGCGCTTGACGGTCAGCCGGTCGATTTGATTTTCCTCCTGCTGGCGCCTGAGGGCGCCGGTGCCGATCACCTCAAGGCCCTGGCGCGCGTGGCGCGGCTGCTGCGCGATCCTACTATCGCCCACAAGCTTCGTGCCTCGCACGACGCCGAAGCGCTCTATGCAGTCTTGGCGATGCCGTCCGCATCGGCCGCGTAGCGGCCGCAGGGATCAGGGTATCAGTAATCAGGTATCAGGAAACAAAACCGGGCTCATGGCCCGCTCTAATCTGATTCCTGACGCCTGATTACTGATCCCCGGTCAGTGTACGCTGACCATCTCCAGTTCCTGCTGCCACGCATTGGCGATGGCGGCTTCGCGGCTGTCGGTGAGCATGATCGGCGTGCCGTCGGCGGCGTGCAGTGCAAAAAGCTTCAAGCCGGGTGCGATCTCCGGCGCTTGTGGAAACAGCGCGGGAACGTCTTCGGAACGGATCGTCTTGACGTAAGCGATCTCGCCGTCACCCAGGTGGGCAAGCGCCTCTGTCGAAATCTCGGTTTTGCTCTCGGTACGGTTCATATCGTTGGTCATGGCCCTCGACTCCTCATTTGTTAACTACGTCGAGTCCTTCTCGGTTTCATTATTCGCACTCATTGATTGCAATCGATTTAACGATGCGCTCAGGCATTGGCCGCACCAGATCGATCGACAGCAATCCATTCTTCAAGTCCGCTCCCAACACTTCCATGCCGTCCGCCAACACAAAGATGCGTTGGAATTGGCGCGCGGCAATGCCGCGATGGACGTATTGCCGGCTCTTGTCGTCGTGCTGACGGCCGCGAATGACGAGCTGGCTCTCCTCTATCGACACATCGAGCTGATCGCGGGTGAATCCCGCCACCGCCAGGGTAATTCGCAGCCGCTCCGGGCTGTTCCCGTCGCGGGGGACACGTTCGATGTTGTAGGGGGGATAGCCGTCGGCGGCCTTGCCGACGCGATCGAGCACGCGCTCGATCTCGTCGAAGCCGAGCAGGAAGGGACTCGAAAGCGACGAAACCCTGGACATGGTTTCAAAGCCCTTAGCAAGCGACTTTGCGGGCCCTTGCGGCACCCTTGTGACCGCGCGGAACGGATTCCCGCACGGCTTCGCTAATATGGCGTTGCAAAAGGGCGGCTTCAAGAAGTGCGTGAAGTTGCTGTTTGTGCGCTGCGATAGAGTCGGACGGCCAAGATCGAGCCGATTTTAAGCCGTCGCGGTCTGCCGTTCAGCGCCTGTTGAAAGCGCCTCGCGCATCTTGGCGCGCAGCCGTTCGGTGGCTTGCCAATCGGCCGCAAGAGTGTCCGGATCGATGACGACGCCGTACGAGTCCCTTGCCGCCTGAAGCGAAATATAGCCTTGCTTGGCGTCTTCCTCGACCGCCTCAATCGGCCGTTCGAGTGGCGAACCGTAACCGCCGCCGCCGCCGGAACGCATGCGAAATGCGTCGCCGGGCTCAAGGAACGCGACCAAAACCTTGGCATTGGGGAAATCGGTTTTCCATTTGCCGTCGACGCGTATCGCCACTTCATTGCCGGTTGCCGCGCCGCCACCCTCCAAGCCCCACGGCTTGCAATGCGCGCGCTCGACATGGCTGTTGAAGGTCATCGGAACGCGCGCGCGCACGACGCGCTCGAGTCCGAGTCCGCCGCGGTAACGGCCGGCGCCGCCGGAATCGGGAATGAGCGCGTAGCGTTCGACCACGAGCGGAAATTTCACCTCGGACTGTTCGCTCGGCGAGTTGTGGGTATCGCCATCGTTGATGCACACCGTCGCCGAGATGCCGTCTTCGCTGCGCTTGGCGCCCCAGCCGCCGCCGAGCGGGCCGAAATTGGCCAGAAAAAATTCCGAAGTCTTGGTATTGATGCCGTGCGTGGCGGCGATAACGAGATC
>JASHRW010000054.1 GCA_030037065.1 Xanthobacteraceae bacterium | reverse complement strand
ATATTGAAATCGCGGTGGTGACGCGCAGCGAAAAGGGCTGCATCGTCGTTAACCCGGAAGATGTCGAAGCGGTGCCGGCGTTCCCGGTCGAACGCGTGGTCGACACCACCGGCGCCGGCGACCTGTTCGCGGCGGGATTTCTGTCCGGCCTCGCCCGCGGCGCCGACGACCGCACCTGCGGCCGGCTCGGGGCGCTCGCTGCCGCCGAGGTGATCCAACACCTCGGCGCGCGGCCGGAGACCTCGCTCAAGGATCTGGCGCGGGAGAACGGGTTGATGGAGTGAAGGACTGTCATGACATGGCTCTCGCCGCCGCCCGCGCCGGCACGTAGCGGCAGTCGCAGATGCAAGGTGCTACTATCGGACGCGAGCAGACGCCGGGCATAACACATGGCGCGATTGCCTCACCTGGATCGTGCAGTCGTTCCCGAGGGCAAGATCGTGAACTACCTGTTGAGCGCCCGGCATTCCGGCGGCCGTGCGAAGGCCCAATTTCTTGCGGGCTTCGGGTTTGGCGCTCGGGAGTGGCATGTATTGCGCGATGCCATAGGAAGCCCTTGAGCGTCGCGAGCGCAATGATCCTCACGGAGGCTATTCTAAGCATGGTCCCAATTTGGGACCAACGACTTTCTGCCCGGTGCCTATGGCGGCGGAATATGGCGCGCGCTCTTGGGGACCCTCCCTACAATTTCGTCACCCGCGCGTGCAGCAGCGCCGACCGGCCGCCGCGCACTTCCTTGAGGCAGCGAGCGATGGCGGCCGGAACATCGGCGGGGTCGGAGACCTCTTCACCGTAGGCGCCAAACGCCTCGGCAACCTTGGTGAAGGCCACCTTGGGCGCGAGCTTCGCTTCGAATTCGCTCGCCCCTTTGGCCTCGCCCTCCGGATAGACGCGCAGCGTCGCGGCCTTCACGGCATTCCAGCCTGTGTTATCCAGCACGATCGAGAAGAATGGCAATTTGTATTGCTGCGACACGGCGAAGACCGAACTCGGGTTGCCGAAATAGAAGCCGCCGTCGCCCGAGATTTGCACGATCAGCCGATCCGGCGCCGCGAGCTTGGCGCCGAGCGCAAAGCCGCCGGACCAGCCGAGTCCGCCGCCGCCGGAGCGCATGGTGGTGTTGGGTTTTTTGCGGGGGATTTGCAGGAGCACCGCGCCGGCGTTGGTGACGCCCTCATTGAAAATGAGGTCGTCATCGTCGAGCACCTTGCCGAGTTCGGCCATCAGATAATGTGGATTGATCGCGCCCGCCTTGCCCTTGTCGGCGGCGAGTTTGGCGGCCCGCGCGATGCGTTCCTCGCGCAAGCCTTTGATGCGCGCCAGCCGCGAAGCGGCGGTCGCCTTGAACTTCGGGGTCGCCTTGGCTTTGAGGTCTTCAAGCACCTGTTGGAGGATGCGGCCCGAATCGCCCTGCATGCGCAGATTGCCGGGAAACGTCCACATCGGTGAGCCGGGTTTGAGCGTATCGATGTCGATGTGCGCCCAGAACGACTTTTCATGCGTTTGCACGTCGCTCGGGAACCACGGCACATCGACATCGACAAGAATGCCGACATCGGCATGGGGCACCGCTTTATCTGCCGTAAAGCCGACGAAGCAGGGCGCCGCATGCGAGATGTTGCTGGTCATATTGCCTTCGTACACGGCGATGCCGGCGAACTGCGAGAGGGCGTCGATCGCCTCCGAAGCGTGTATGTTGCGCCCGGCATAGCCGGTGATGAGCACCGGGTTTTCCGCAGTGAGCAACCGGTCGGCAAGCGCGGCAACAAGCTTGGGATCGGCGCCACCGCCGGAAGTCGCGGCAAACTCGTCGGCGGAGTAGCGGCGGATCTCATCGGTGCTCCAATGCTGCGTCAGGGTCTCGCGCTGCATCATCAGATAGACGGGGCCGCGCGGCTCGCTCTGCGCAATCGAATAGGCGCGCCGCAGCGCCTCCTTGACGACGACACCCGACGGCAGCGTCCATTCCCATTTCAAATAAGGCCGCACCAGGCTCGCCTGATCGAACGGCTCCTGCACGAAGTGCACGTAGGTGTCGCGCGAGCCGACCAGTTCATCGTTGGCGGTGTAGGGCGCCTTGCCGGCCATCAGCAGCACCGGCAGCCGGCTCCGGTAGGCGTTGTGCATGGCGTTCGCCGTGTTGGCGGTGCCGACGTCGACATGAACCAGCACGCCCTGGCCGCGCCCGGTGACGAAGGCATAGCCTTCCGCCATGTGCGCGGCGGTATTCTCGTGCGGGCAGTGCAAAATCCCCGGCATCGCTTCGCCGCGCTTCTTGCGATGTGCCATTTCTTCGATGATCGGGGCGTGGTCGGTGCCGAAATTGCAGAACAGATATTCGACGCCAAGTTCGGTCAAGCCTTCGAGGAAGTAATAGGCGGTGGCGAAATCGGGGGCGTTGGTCTTGCGGGCAGTTGCGGTATCCATGATGCAGAACTCGCTTTAGAGCGTTTGTTGACGGATCGATGCGTCGGGAAATCAGGCGACCTTGCGCTGCATGGCGATGCCGTCGAGATGGGCGAGAACGTCCTCGACGTGCATCACGTCGGCGTATTTGTGGTGTAGGTCGAACAGATTGACCTTGTGGCTGATCATCGAGCGGTCGTAGGTGCATTCCTCGACCAGGACATTGTGGAAACCGTACGAATAGGCGTCCACCGTCGAGGCGCGCACGCAGCCCGACGTGCTCTCGCCGCAGATGATCAGCGAATTGATACGCTTTTGCTGCAGATGCGCGATCAGCGGCGTGCCGAAGAAACCTGAGGCCCGCTCCTTGTAGATCACCAAATCGCCCGGCAGGGGGGCGAGCTCCGCCTTGATGTCGTAGGTCTCATCGTGTTCTCTGCCGATATTGCGGTTGGTCGAATGGACGCCGCCGGTATCGACATGGCGCGTTGTGTAAATCACCGGCACCCCGGCGCGCCGGGCCGCGGCGAACAGCTTTTGCGTCGGCGGCAGCGCCTTCCAAGCGTTCTCGCCGCAGGAGCCGGAGAATTCGCGATCAACTTCGCGCACGGGACGTGCGCCGCCCTGATAGGCCTTGTTATAGAGATCGATGGCGAGCACGGCCGGACTGTCGCCCACATAGGTCTTCCGCCGATACGCCTGATAAATCTCGATCGTATCGGCGTCGATAATGTCCTTCCAGCAGTGATCTTCAAAATCGCGTGCCATGTCGGGCTCCCGCTTATTTCCGGCATCTTAGCATCGCTTATACGGGTCCGCGAAGCCGGCGGCCCTGCCAAAAAGGCATGGTTTTATTCCATCCGCACGTTTTTCGAAAAATCATAATCGGCGGCGTGCTCGCACTCGTAGA
>JASHRW010000381.1 GCA_030037065.1 Xanthobacteraceae bacterium | reverse complement strand
GACGCATTGGGCGCGCCCGAGCGTTCCGCTCGGCACCGACGCGGCGGCCTGGCCAAGTGAGCACTTGTAGGAGCGTCTATGCTCATCCGCTTGATGTCGCTGTGTCTGTTGCTCTCCGCAGCGGCCGTGCCGACCGCGCAGGCTCAGTCCGTTGCCAATTTCTATCGCGGCCAAACCATCTCGATGGTGGTCAGCTCATCGGCTGGCGGCGGCTACGACACTCTATCGCGCGCGGTCGCGCGCTATCTCGGCAAGCACATTCCCGGCAATCCGACGGTGATCGTCCGCAATATGCCGGGCGCCGGCGGGATTCTGGCGATGAACTACCTCGCCAACGTCGCGCCGCACGACGGTCTGACGATCGGGCAGGTCCAGAACAACACGCCGTTCGAGCCGCTGTTCGGCACCAAGGAGGCCGAATATGACGCCACCAAGATGACGTGGCTCGGCACGCCTTCAGTCGAAACCGCGCTGCTGATCGTATGGCACACCTCGCCGATCATGACGATCGAGGACGCCAAACGCATTCCGATGACGGCCGGCACCTCCGGCGCCAATTCGACGCCGAGTTTTTATGCCAGGCTGTTGAACGAATTGCTGGGGCTCAATCAAGATCATTGCCGGCTATCCCGGTCAGAACGAGGCCTTTTTGGCCATGGAACGCGGCGAACTCGACACCTACGGCGACACGTTCTGGTCGGCGCTGACCTCGACCAGACCCGACTGGCTGAAAGAAAAGAAAATCCGCATCCTGCTGCAATACGGCCCGGACAAGGAAGCGGCGCTGCCGGACGTGCCCTACGGTCCCGATCTGGTCAAAAGCGAGGACGACAAAAAGCTGTTCGAGGCGGCCTATGCGCCGCTGGCTGCCGGCCGGCCGTTCGTGGCGCCGCCGGGTCTGCTGCCCGACCGCACCGCCGCGTTGCGCGCCGGATTCCTTGCGACCTTCAAGGATTCCGAATTTTTGGCCGATGCCGAGAAGAAGCGTTTAGTGATCAACAAGCCGACGTCGGGCGAGGCGATGCAGGCGCAAATCGCGCACGTCTACCAAATGCCCAAGCGCATCGTCGACCGGTTGCGCCGCATCGCGCAGAAGCAGTAGGTCTTCGGACTCAACTGTCCAGTTCCTTGAAATATCGATAAATGCCCCACTGGCTGAACGGGATGCGCCGTTCCGAGGCAAGGTACGCCTTGATCCGCGGACGCTTGGCGACCCGATCGCGCAGCGCGATGAGCAGCGGCACCTTTCTTTCGAAGCGCTTCATGCGTTTGGGGAAGGCATAGCGCAGTCCTTCGACGATCTGAAACAAAGACAAATCGACATAGCTCAGCCGCCGGCCGACCATATACGTTCCGCCGTTATGTTTCAGCACACGCTCGAAATAGCCCAAGAATTTCGGCACGCGGTAGCGCCAAAAATCGGCGGTGCGCCGTTTCGCCGCCGGCTTCTGCTCCTCATAATAAAGCCAACCAGAGATCGGGTGATGCGTATCGTGAATGTGCACAACGAGATCGGTAATCGTCAGCTGCAACTGATGCGCCCACAATCGTCCCGCCTCGTCGCGCGGCGCCAGATTGAGTCGCGGACCGAGATAAAACAGGATCAGCGCAGTTTGCGCGATGATATCCTTGCCGGCCTTAAGAAACGGCGGCGCATAGGGCGGATGCGCGACGCGCTCGCTCTGCAGAGATTTCATCATCGCCGCCATGCCGCTTTTGCCGCGGCGCGCCACGTCGACGTAATCGGCGCCGGCTTCTTCCAGTGCCAAGCGGACGAATTCACCGCGGCCCTGAATCGTCGGCCAATAGTAGAGTTCGTAACGCATGGATCAGCCCGCCGCCTTGTATTGCTCGTCGCCGACCGGCTCCAGCCATTGCACGTGCTTGCCGTCGAGTGCCTCCTGCATGGCAACATGTTCCATGACGGTATTCGGCCCCGCACCATGCCAGTGTTTCTCGCCCGGCGGAATCCAGACGACATCGCCGGCGCGGATCGTCCGCACCTCGCCGCCCCACGCCTGCACGCGGCCCACACCCGACACGACAAAGAGCGTTTGGCCGAGTGGATGGGTGTGCCAATGGGTACGCGCCCCCGGCTCAAAGCGCACCAGACCGGAGCGGAGCCGCGCCGGCGCGGGCGTCTCGATGATCGGGTCCTGCCAGACGGTCCCGGTAAAGGACTCTGCCGGCCCACGGCGTGACGGCACTGAGCCGCTCGGGCGAATATCCATGTTCGTCTCCTCCGCACAGCGAATTTGGCCAGCCTTCGCCCGGTCCGCATCTGAACAATCGCGGTCGGCGCGGCTCGCAGGACGGTAAGATAAACGAAATCATGGCGCGATACTCTGGTTTTCGCCGACTTCGCCGTCCTTGGTTGGCGACTGGCCGGAAAGCACCGTATCCTGCATAATGCGGTCAGAGCGATGATGCCGAAGTCAGTGCCGAGTACCCTGTCAATGGTCGCGCGCGTCGGTAGCCTGGTGCGCCTTGTTATACTTCTCGGCTTGGCCTGTGCGCTGTGTGCCTGCTCAAAATGCGATGTGCCCGATTTTACGCACTGGGGCTCGCAGCCGCCGCCGCACGCGTGCGATTAGCAACGCACGGCAGCACCGTTCGGCAGCGCAGAACATTTTCGACTATTTGCGCTCACCGCCCAGGTGCCTAACCTTGGACGAGGGCACGCTGGAATCCATCGCACCGGGCTCGCCCGTGCCATCCGGGCCCAAGGACGGGTCACGACCGGAGTGCAAGTCGTCGCGCGAACGCAAATAGGGGTCGGCCAATTGGCGCGGCGACCGGGCGGCCGCGCCGGCCGCACCGCCACTGTTCCAGCGCGTCCAGATCAACCAGCCCAGCAATGCCAAAAGCGAGAGCTGAACGATCAATCCCAAATACGATGAAACGCTGCCGAGCTCGCCGATGAGGCCACGACCAAAGAGAAGTCCAAGCAGGCCCGAGCCAAGAAAACCGGCCGCGAAGCCGCCGAGCCAGCCGCCGCTTTGGAACAGGCCGGTGAGCGAGCCGCCGGGATAGGTCTGCGGCCCGGCCTGCGCAATCGCCGGAGCGCGTCGGGTTATCGCGGTTTCGGCCGTGGCGGCGGAAGTCAGCAGCATGAAAGCGCCAGTGACGCCGGTGCCGAAGCTCAATCCATTGGCAAGGCACAAATCGGCATCGTCCCCTCCGATCATCAGAGCGGCCGTCAAAGCTGCTATCCTCGCGATGGATCGAAACCAACGAGCGAATGACACGGCAGGTATGTCGCCTCCTCATGGCCCATTGCGGGATCACCGCACGCCAACGCACCGGCCCAAGGCTGCGTCGCTGCCGGCCAACGGTACGCGCTGAGCGTATGCGATCGGCTACCGGCAAAACCTGCCGCAAACCGCCGCGCGCGCGTGTGTCGCACCGCACAGTATCGTGGTGCGTGCAAGCTTCGCGTCCAGCACAAGACTGCCGGAATTGTCGCCGTCATAGAAGCCAATTCTACAGAGGCGCCGCGACACGTCATGCCACCATCGTCTCTTTCACTTTGGCGACGAGTTGCTTGAGCGTAAATGGTTTTGCTAAAAAATCGAATTGTTGACCGTCGGCAGGCAGGTGTTTCTGAAATGCGTCCTCGGCATAGCCGGAAACAAAGATGATTTTCAGCTCCGGATTACGACGGCGCAATTCGCGCAACAGCGTCGGCCCGTCCATCTCCGGCATGACAACGTCCGAAACCACGAGATCGACCTTGCCGTCGGATTTTTCCAACACGTCGATGGCCTCAACGCCGTTGCCGGCCTGCAGCACGGTATAGCCGCGTGAGGCGAGGCCCCGGGCGTTGAGCGCACGTAATCCTTCTTCGTCTTCGACCAGGAGAATGGTGCCTTCACCCGTAAGATCGGCGCTCGCGGCCCGTCGGACGCGTTCGGCCGCGTCGGGCAAGCCGGCGATCGCCGGCGATTCGGCGTGTGCCGACCCAGCCGCCGCCTCGCGTGCGCTCGCCATGTGACGTGGCAGGAAAATGCGGAACGTCGTGCCCTTGCCTTGCTCGCTGTCAAAATAGACGAAGCCGCCGGTCTGCTTGATGATTCCATACACCGTGGAAAGGCCAAGGCCGGTACCCTTGCCCACCTCCTTGGTGGTAAAGAACGGCACAAAAATCTTGTCGCGGATCGATTCCGGGATGCCGCTGCCGGTGTCGGTGACCTCCACGAGCACGTAATCGGCGGCTGGCATTCCCTTGGCGTGGAAGCGCTCGCACTCGGCTGCGGTGACGTTGGCGCTGCGCAATTGCAGGCGGCCGCCGTCGGGCATGGCGTCGCGAGCGTTCACTGCAAGATTAGTGATCACCTGCTCGAATTGCAGGAGATCGGCCTTGACCGGCCACAGATC
>JASHRW010000380.1 GCA_030037065.1 Xanthobacteraceae bacterium | reverse complement strand
ACCCCGGCGCGACCGCCGGGGTTCAAAATCAAAGACCAGTGAGTATCGCCGCAGGCTGGGCCGCCGTTGCGAAAGCCCGTTACAGCTGGCCATACTTGCGCAGCACCGCGCGGCAACGGCTGCTCACACGCCAGCTTTGCGCGGCGAGCGTCGCGCCGCAACGCAACAGATTATTCCAGGTCATGCCGCCGGAGTGGTTGCACAATCTTGCGGCAGCCGGACGGCAGGGCGCCAGTTCGGCGAGATCGATGGCGTTGGCGGCAGTCGCCGACACGCCCAGAAACAAACATGCGGCTATTAGTAACTTCATGCTCTGTCGTCCCTCATTTGTTGCCGGTGGAAACTATTTGCTTACCGTGCTGGGGCGCAAATGGCCAGCATTTCAGCGCATGGCGTTAATCGGCTTAACCATTTGATTCAACGTGTAAAACGCTGCATCGCGGCCCGCTATCGCCGTGCTCTGCCGCTTTGCCGCCGCATTTGCCGCTTCTCGGGCGGCTTTAGCGCTGGCTGGCGGCGTGATGGCCGGGGCTCGCGCCGGTCATCACATGCGCGAGGCCGATCAACATGCGCGCGCTGCGCATCGATGCGGGCTCCTTGTCAGCGGATTTGCCGCCGCGCTAGGCTCCCATCCATGCGACGCACATAGTCGTCGAACGGGCACAGGCGGGAGGAAAACGTGGACACATCGCCGACAGTCGGTCACGGTCCCTGGTATCGTTCTCTCAACGGCGGACAGTGGAAGGCGCTGATCGCCTCCAATCTCGGCTGGACTTTCGACGGTTTTGAGGTCTTCGCCCTTATCCTGACCGTTGGTGCCGCACTGCACCAGCTGCTCAATCCCTCCCAGTACAAATTCATTCCTGCCTACGCTGGTGCGGTGATCGCCATCACTGTGTTCGGCTGGGGCACCGGTGGGCTGCTCGGCGGCATCCTCGCTGATTATATCGGCCGCAAACGCTCGATGACGCTGACGATTCTGGCTTACTCGTTCCTCACCGGCTTGAGCGCGCTGTCCTGGAATTGGCTGTCGTTTGCCATTTTTCGCTTCCTGGTCGGACTCGCCATCGGTTCGGAATGGGCTACGGGCGCCTCGATCACCGCCGAACTCTGGCCGGACCACGCCCGCGGCAAGGGCGGCGCCTTTTTGCAATCCGGCTACCCGATCGGCAGCATCATCGCATCCACCGTCTGGGTCCTCATCGGCACGTCCGGGCCCGGCGCTTGGCGCTACATGTATCTGATCGGCGTGCTGCCAGCGCTCATCGCCTTTTGGGTTATCCGCAATATTCCCGAATCGCCGCGCTGGGAGCAGTCCAACAAGCAACGCCGCGCCGCGCGCGACATGCGGCGGCAGGGCGTAGCGCTGCGCGGCGAAGACGCCGCCATCGTGCGCTTCACGCTCATCGACATGTTCGCTGAGCCCGCGGTGCGCTCCCGTCTCGTTCTGACCTTCATAATGTCGCTTGCGGTGACAATCGGCTACTGGGGAGTTTCGACGTTCGTTCCGAGCTATGTCGGTTCGGTCGCTGCCGGCGTCGGCCTGGCGGCGCAGCGCTGGGTCGGACTCGCCGGACTGGTGCAGAATATCGGTGCGCTGCTCGGCTTTTTCAGCTTCGGCTTTCTAGCCGACATGCTCGGCCGCAAGCCGACGACGTTCTTCTATTATCTGATGTGTCTTATCCTCACGCCGATCGTGTATTTGCTGGTGAAGGAGATCCATCTGCTGTTGCTGGTGTTCGCGGTCTATGGATTCTTCATCCAGGGTGTCTTTTCTTGGACAGCGGTATGGTTGCCTGAACTGTTTCCCACGCGCATGCGTGCGACCGCCGCGGGCTTCATTTTCAACACCCCGCGCCTGATCTCGGCGGTCGCGCCACTGATCGCCGGCAGCCTGATCGTCAATCTGGGCGGCTACGGCAAGACCGCAACGATCATCGGCTTGTTCTACGTCCTCGGCCTGGTCACCGTACCGTTCCTGCCGGAGACCAAGGGCAAGCCGCTGACCGAAGCCGAAACGCTGGCCGTGCCCGCAACGGATTTGGGATTGCGGCAAACCGCCTGATCGAGGATGGGCTCGTGCCGGCAACGCTCCCGAAAAAGATGCCCGGCACGAGGCCGGGCATCGCAACTCGAGAGATGTTGATGCCTTAAGATTCAGGCGGCGGCCGCCGTGAGATTGCCGAACTTCTTCAGGTTCTCTTTCTGCTTCTCGTTGCGCGGCGGCAGCTTGAATAGCCGGGCGGCAGTGCCGCCGAGGATGTTGTGCTTGGCCTTCTCCGACAGGAACGGCAGGTCCCAGATCGTCGACGGCAGATCGAAATCCCAGTGCGGATAGTCCGAGGAATACAAGAGCTGCGTCTCCGCATTGATCATGCGGAACGTCGTCTCCATCGCTCCGTAATCCTGAATCTCCATCGGCTGCGACGAATAGTACATGTCGCGCATGTAGTCCGACGGTTTCTTCTTCAGCAATGGCGCTTCCGAGGGCCGCAGCATGTATTCGTGGTCGAGCCGCTGCATCAGGAACGGCACCCAGGCGAGACCGGCTTCGATCCAGATCACCGGCAGTTTCGGAAAACGCTCGCCCATGCCGTTGACCACCCAGTTCGTGCAATGCAGCACATTGTACCAGGAGAAGCCGAGCGCGTGCGCCGCCATGAAGCGGTTGC
This sequence comes from Xanthobacteraceae bacterium, assembly GCA_030037065.1. GTDB lineage: Bacteria > Pseudomonadota > Alphaproteobacteria > Rhizobiales > Xanthobacteraceae > BOG-931. Next base: position 2,072 of record JASHRW010000380.1, on the reverse strand, counting down.
AGCTCCTGTAGATCGGCTCGCCCCAGTTCGGGCCGGAATGGAACGACAGCACCAGGCCGCGCTCCTCCATCGCCCGATACATCTTCATGTAGGCGTTGTCGTAGACCGCCATGTTCGAGCGCACGGTCGTGACCATGAAGCCGCCGACATGCTTGCGGTCGCCGAACGTCTCGACCTGGCGCAGCGACGCCTCGGGATCGGAGAACGGCAGGCACAGCATCGAAAAGAAGCGGCCGCCGGCGTCCGGCATCACTTTTTCGGTGAGCCAGCGGTTATAGGCCCAGCACAGATCGACCTCCATTTCCTTCTGCGGATGCATGCCGATGTTGAGCATGCCGGTCGGAAACAGGCAGGAGTAATCGACGCTCATGGCATCCATCCAGCGGTGGCCGAGCTGGATATCGCGCTCCGCGCCGTTTGTCGTGTCGGTCTTTTCAGAACCGCGCATTGGGTAACGGGTGACGCGGCCGCCCATGTCCTGATAGCCGACATTGGTCGGCATGATGCCGGTGCGATTGCGCTTGCTGCCGGCGGAAATGCTCAATTGACGCAGCACGTCATTTTCCATGAACGGCAGCCATTCGTTCTGGTTCTCGTTTTCGTAGTGGTGCGCGTCCACATCGACGATCACCATGTCGTCGAAGTTGCGCTGATGAGCCTGCTTGCGCGCGTGCGCCAACAGCCGGCTGGTGTTGAGTTCCTCGATCGTTACGCGGCGACCGCGATCAGCGATGAGATCCATGGCGTTTCTCCGTTCCTAATCTCGTTTTCCCGTCGTCATTGCGAGCGAAGCGAAGCAATCCAGAGTCCTTTCAGTACTCCCGCAAAAACCTGGATTGCTTCGTCGCTTCGCTCCTCGCAATGACTAACTTACCTTCCCGTCCAGCTTTGCCACATGCCGAGCTCGAAAACGGCGAGATCGGCGGCTTTCAACAATCCGCTCGCCGTGACCATCACATCGGTGGCGGAAATCGAGTTCTTCGGCACCGGCATTATCTGGTCGCCGGCCTCAAGACGCGCGGTGTAGACCCGGCACACGGCGGCCATCAGTTTCTGCAGCGCTTCGGTACTGACCAGGTCAAGCTTGCCGTCGACGATGCTGCGCTCCAGCACGGCGGCAAGCCGCTTGGCGTCGGCAGAGGCGCCGTCCACCAGCTCGACCTCCAGCTTGTCCACCGGACGCGCCGTAGCCGGACGGCGCGCGGTCTTGGCGGCAGTCTTAGCCGCCGCCTTTGTGAGTGCCTTTGCCGCGCGCCTAGGCGACGACATAAAGATCATCTCCCTTCTGTAAAGTTTTATATTTTTTCAGCTTCATCTTACGGTCGGCCACGCACTCGCCGGTCTTCATATCGTATTCCATGCCGTGCCAGGGGCAGACGAAGTGCATCTCGTTTTCGGAGAAGTAGAGGCCCATCGAGGTCTTGTCGGGACGCAGCCGCTCCTCGACTTTGGCGATGGTCAGACCTTCGCAGGCCGGGCCGCCTTGATGCAGGCAGAAATTGCTGTAGGCGTAGAATTCGCCCTCGTGCTTGAACACGCCGATCTCGTTGTCGCCGACAAAGACGATCCGGCGATCGCCGTCCTCGAACTCCGCAAGCTTTGCGACGAATTTTTCCGCCATCTCTTTCACTATCCTCGTGTTACGCCCATGATCGGCCGATTTTATTCCTTTTAGCAGGATCACTGCGGGAACTCAGCCGCCGCCTGAGGGACCAGCAACCGCTATATTTAGCACAAGCCGCGGCAGCGCACGACCCAGGGCTATCGCATATGGAAATTATCGGGTCGCATCCACCGTTGAGAAAGACTTCGCACGTGCTCGTCGACACCGAGCCGAGGAATCGGATCGGGAACAGAGCAGAATCGAAGCGAGAACGGTCAGCACCGGCGTTGGACGCACAACGCTCGATGGACCCGTCTGCAAGCGTGCTTTTTTCCAAATGCGATTCCCCTGGCGCACGACCGCGGTTCCTACACCCAAATATCTAGTCTCATTCGAAATCGGCACAAAGCGAAATCGCGGCGGAAAGCCCGGCGGAAGCCGCATACCGAGTGTGCGGCACTGCCGGGGG
>JASHRW010000379.1 GCA_030037065.1 Xanthobacteraceae bacterium | reverse complement strand
CCGCGCGCAGAGTAAGGTGCTCGCTGTCGTCGCCGCGCTTGCCGCGGTCGCCCTCATCATTCCGCACACCAATTCCTTCGTCATGCTGCTGACGACGCGGGCGCTCGCCTTTTCCATCTTGGTGATGAGCGTCGACCTGTTGCTCGGCTTCACCGGCCTGCCCTCGCTTGGGCAGGCTGCTTATCTCGGCATCGGCGCCTATCTCACCGCAATCCTGGGGACGCGTTATCATATCGGGCTGGGCGACGATTTCTGGCTGGTGGTGGCGCTCGCCATGCTCGGCGGCGCGGCGCTCGCGGCCATTTTCGGATTGCTCGCGATCCGCGCCAACGGCGTCTATTTTTTGATGATAACGCTGGCGCTCGGGCAATGCGTGTGGGGGCTTGCCTACCGGTGGAATTCGCTTACCGGCGGCGACAACGGTATCAACCTGTCGCAGCGGCCTAAGTTCTTTGGCATAGACTTTTCCCACGAGGTGACGTTTTTCTATCTGGTGTTCGCGCTGTTTGCGATTTCGCTTCTGGTCATGCACACGCTGGTACGGTCGCCGTTCGGCCGCAGCCTGGTCGGCATCCGCGAGCGCGAACTGCGCATGAAAATCTTAGGTTACAATACCTGGCTGCATAAATATCTCGCGTTCGTCATCGCCGGCGCCTTCGGCGGACTTTCCGGCGTGCTGTGGGTGCACACCGCGGGCATCGTCTCGACCGACGATGTGGTGCTGACCACGTCGGTCGACGCGTTGCTGATGGCCGTGTTGGGCGGAGCGGGCACCCTGGTCGGCGGTGTGATCGGCGCCGGGATCGTCTTCTTCGTGCGCGAATATCTCAGCACGCTGGTGCATTGGTGGCAGTACGCGCTCGGCGGAATCTATGTGCTCGTCATTCTTTATCTGCCAGGCGGCCTGATGAGCATTCCGCAGCGGCTTCGTCAATGGCGCGCGGCGCGGCCGGCGGTCGGCGCCGACGCATTGGCGACGGCTTCCACGGCTTCTTCGCCAGCGCGCGGGGCAGGCTAGGACGGCATCAAACGCAGAAAACAAATCAAACAGAGGGAGTGAAAGCCATGACCAGAACGTTGCAAAGGCGAGCCGGGCTATTGCTGCTCGCGGCCGGTGCCGCGTTGGCGCTACGGCCGGCGCCGGCCCTGGCCCAGCAGGAACTGCGCATCGGCATCATCGCGCCGGTGACCGGTATCTTCGCCCAGGTCGGCGCCGACATGACCAACGGCTTCAAAATGTACCTCGATCAGACCAACAGCACCTTTGCCGGGATCAAGGTCGTTCCCATTATCGAGGACAGTCAAGGCAAGCCGGATCTCGCCGTGACCAAGGCGCGCAAGCTCATTCTCGAAAACCATGTGCAGATGATTGTCGGCGGCGTGCTCGCCACCGAGGGCTACGCGCTGGCGCCGGTGTCGACCGAACTGAAAACCGTCTATATCTCCTCGGTGACGGCGGCCGACGATCTCACCCAACGGCAGATCGGCAAATATCCGTATTTCATCCGCACCAGTTGGACCAGTTCGCAGCCCATGCATCCGTTCGGCCAATGGGCCTGCGATCAGGGATACAAGAAGGTCGCCGCCATCGCCGCCGACTATGCGTTCGGCTACGAATCGGTCGGCGGCTTCCAGCAGACCTTCGAGGGTTGCGGCGGAAAGATCATCCAGAAAATCTGGCCGCCGATCGGCACCAAGGATTTCGGGCCCTATATTCCGACCATCAAGTCCGACGCCGACGCGGTTTTCTCGCTGATGGTCGGGCCGATGACGCTGCAATTCCCCAAGCAGTTGCGCAATTCCGGCTACACCAAGCCGATCCTTGGCGGCAGCGTGAGCTACGACGAGGCTTCGCTGCCGTTCATGGGCGACGAGGTGATCGGCGACGTCTCGGCGGAGCAGTATAGCGCCGCGCTGCAGACGCCGGCGAACGAGGCGTTCGTGAAGGCTTATCGCGCCAAGTACGGCAAGGTGCCGTCGTATTTCTCGGAGAGCAACTACACGACGGCGATGATGATCGACGACGTGATGAAGGAGACCGGCGGCAAGTGGCCCGGCGCCCTGCCGTTCATCGGCAAGATGGCGGCGCTCCACGTCGACGCGGTGCGCGGGCCGCTCAGCTTCGACGAGGAGCGCAACGTGGTGCAGAATATCTACATCAAGAAGGTCGAGAAGACGAAGCTGTTCGGTTATCCGAAGCCGGAGCTGTGGGATGTGGTCATCAAGACCTACCCGCATGTCGGTCAGTTCTGGACCTACGGCAAGGATGCGTTCCTCAAGCAGCCGGTCTATAGCCGCGACTTTCCGCCCTGCAAGTACTGCGAATAGAGCCGGCGCTTTGCCTTCCATCGGGCAGGGCAAGGCGGAGTCGTAGGTCAGCGCGTGAGTGAAAAGTCGCGAACCAACGGTGCGGAGCCGGTGCTCGAGCTGAGGGGCCTGTCGAAGACCTTCGGCGGGCTTCGCGCCGTTCACGGCGTGTCGCTGAGAATCATGTCCGGTGACCGCAAGGCCATCATCGGTCCGAACGGTGCCGGCAAGACCACGCTGTTCAATCTCATCAGCGGAATATTCCCGGCGAGTTCCGGCCAGGTGCTGATGTACGGCCGCGACATCACGTCATGGCCGAGCCATCGGCGCACCGCGCTCGGCATGGCGCGCACGTTTCAGGTCACCAGTCTTTTTCCCGGGCTTACGGTGCTCGACAACGTGCTGCTCGCCATCAAGGGGCGCGCTGCGTCGAAATTTGTGATGTGGCGGCCGCTGTCGTCCTATCGCGACGCCTACGACAAGGCGCACGGGCTGTTGGAGCGCGCCGCCTTTCTCGATCGCAAGGACACCGAGGTGCGCTATCTTTCCCACGGCGAGCAGCGCCAGCTCGAGATCGTCGTCGGCATCGCCAGCGATCCCGATATTCTGCTGCTCGACGAGCCGGCCGCGGGACTGTCGTCCGGCGAATCGGCGGAGATGGCGCGATTCCTGCAAAAACTCGATCCGAAAATGGCGCTCCTTCTGATCGAGCACGACATGGACATCGTCTTCGATGTCGCCAGCGACATATCGGTTCTGCATTTCGGCGAAGTGTTGGAGAGCGGATCGGCCGAACGCATCCGCTCCAGCGCCAAGGTGCAGGAGATCTATCTGGGGACCGGCTGAGCGTCGGCTGATTGTGTATGGCCATTCTCGACGTCCAGGACATCCACACCTATTATGGCGACGCCTATGTCTTGCAGGGACTGTCGCTCAGCCTCGAACATGGCCAGATTCTCGGTCTCCTCGGTCGTAACGGAGTTGGCAAGACAACTCTGGTCAATTCGATCGTCGGCTTCGTGCCGCCGCGGCGCGGCAGGATTTATTTCAAGGGCGCCGACATTACCGGCAATTCTTCGTTCGCCATCATCCGCAGCGGCGTGGGCCTGGTGCCGCAGGGCCGGCGCGTTTTTCCAACGCTATCCGTCGAGGACAATCTGATGGTCGCCGAACACAGTCCGGAGCGGCACGGCTGGAGTCTCGAACGTGTCTTTGCGCTGTTCCCGCGCCTGCGCGAGCGCAGAGGGCAGCGCGCCAAGACACTGTCCGGCGGCGAGCAGCAAATGCTCGCCATCGGCCGCGGGCTGATGACCAATCCCGATTGCCTGATCATGGACGAGCCGTCGGAGGGATTGGCGCCGATTATCATCCAAGGCCTATGGGAGGCGATCGCCAAACTCAAGCAGGAGGGGTTGTCGATCCTCCTGGTCGAGCAGAATGCCGCTTTGGCGCTTAAGCTGGTCGA
>JASHRW010000378.1 GCA_030037065.1 Xanthobacteraceae bacterium | reverse complement strand
CCCGGGTTTCTCAATTGCGCGGCAGCGGCGAAAAGAAAAACGAATCCACTTCGCGGGAACGCCGATCCGCACCTCGGGATCGGCCGCCGGAAGGCGATGGCGAGCGCGGCAGTCGCGGCCTGCCTCGGCCACCCTCGCCTTGCGGCAAAAGGAGCCGAATCTGGGTTCCCGGTCAGATGAGGATTGGCCGTGCCGCTCCCCAGCCGCTCCGTGCTGCGGTGAATTGGGCCGACATGTTCCTCCTAGGTATTCGTCCGACGCCGCCGCGCAAAGCGTGCTTTGAAGACCCCCCAAACAAGGGACCATATGCCTATTGGCTTGATTGATTGTTTGCTAAGAGCTTCGCCCTTGAGGGACGTCTCAAGATTGGAAACGAAGATTGAAGCAAGGCGCTCGATGACGCCCTGAACGAGACCGGCTCGGTTAAATTGGGCGAGGCGTCCGCTAAGGCGCCAGGAGAGGTTCACCTGGATCACGCTGTTCGACACCTCTCCCGGAAGAACGCGCCATTCCATCTCACCCTCTGCAGTCGACCCGGAGCCGGCGTCTCGGCCGCCACCACTCAGACGACCAACGCGTTTCTCCGCATCGAGCAACACTTTACCATTGCCATTGAACGCGACTCTCATCGGCCCAAGGGCGACATTCATCCGGCCTTGAACGCGGTCCCCTTCAAGTTCGGTAATCTCTGCTCCCGGCAGACACGAAGCGACTTGACGGATATCGGAAAGATGATTCCAAACGATTTCGGGCTGAAAGCCGATGGTCAGAGATTGTTCGATCGACGACCAGCCTTTACGGGCACCCATTGCGGCCGTTGGTGCAGCGGCTCCGGAGCGGCTTGACACGCAGGAAGAGCTCTTAACGGACTCGACTAGCCGGGCAGCTTCAATCGGCCTAGCAACAGCGAGCGCCCCGGTTCCGGAAACCGGGATTTGGGGACCTAGCGCGGCTTTTCCTTTACTGACCTCTTCGATGGCTTCCACGATACCAACATAGCCGGTACAGCGGCACAGGTTGCCGGACAGTTCCTCGCGGATACGCGTGGCGTTGGTTTCCCCAAGCCGAAGGATGATATCCCGCGCCGTGATCAACATTCCGGGCGTGCAAAAACCACATTGCAGTCCGTGATGGCGCGAAAACGCTTCGCGCAACTGCTCCATGAGCGGATCGTCATCAAACCCTTCGATGGTTGTGACAGAGCTGCCGTCGCAGTCGCCCGCGTAGCTGATGCAGGAGCGTTGTATTTTGCCATCGCCTACCACGGTACACGCGCCACACACACCCTGTTCACATCCGAGATGAGTACCGGTCAAATTGAGCTCTTCGCGCAGCAACTCGCTCAATTGCGTACGCGGCTCGACCGTTGTTGTCACGACTCGCCCATTGACGGTTAAACTGATCCTCAGCATCGGCACTTCAAGCGGCTTCCAAAAGCGATATCTTCTGCAAGCTGCGCCGCACAGCGACAACAAGTTGCTGTCGACGACCGGGCTCGACGTGCGAAAGAGCTGCATCGATTTCATCTCGCACCTCCCGAGCGGCGCGATCCGGACCGCGGTTCGCTAGTATCTCTGCGCTACGCGCGAGCATGAGCGGGCGCCCCTCGGTCGAACCCGCGAGAATACGAAACAAGCCGATTTGAGGATCTTGGATGGTCACTCCGATCGCTTTCGCGAACTCGCCGGTCTTGCGGCAGACTTTGTAGTAACCCCAGCGGGCCATGGCCGAGAGCCGTGGAAGTTCAATCGCGGTCAGAATCTCGGCTGAGCCGACTTCGGAGGTAAACGCTCCAAGCAGAAACTGCTGAGCTGGGACACGGCGCTCTCCTGCCTGTCCGCGGAGCACGATCGTTGCGCCGACGGCAGCCATGGTCGAGAGCCAGTCGGCGGCTGGATCAGCGTGGGCAAGGCTACCGCCGACGGTACCGCGGTTTCGAACCGCGCGATACGCGATGCCGCGAGCCACGAATGGCAAAAGACCGCAAGAAAAATCGTCGGCCACGCCATCTTCGATCTCGGCATGCGTGAACGTCGCTCCGATCCACCAGGATCTGCTGTCGGCGCGGACCACGCGCAGATCCGGGATGTGCCGAATATCGACGAGCTTGCTGGGCCGAGCCAACCGCAGGTTCAACATCGGTCCCAGCGACTGACCGCCGGCAAAGACCTTCGCGTTTGCGTTTTCGTCTGCAAGCAACGCGAGCGCTTCCTGCAGGTCACGCGGCCGCACATAATCAAACGGGGCCGGCTTCATGCTGCGTTATCCAAGGCTGAACGTGCAGCTGCGATGGCCGCCAATATTCGCTCTGGTGAAGCAGGGATTTGACGGATGGTGGCGTTCAGAGGCGTGAGCGCATCGTTGATTGCATTGACGAGCGCCGCGGAGGGAGCAATCGCACCGCCTTCGCCAACGCCCTTAATGCCGTGCACGGAGTAAGGAGATGGTGTCTCCATGTGTGTAATGCGGAAACGCGGCAACTCGGTCGGCCCCGGCAAAAGATAATCGATCAGTGTCGAGGCAAGAGGTTGGCCGTTCTCATCGTATGGGCTCTCCTCGAACAGAGCCGTCCCGACACCTTGGGCTGCGCCGCCGATCGTCTGACCATCAACGATCATCGGATTGACCAATGTGCCGCAATCTTCGCAAATAACGTAATCGAGGATCTCGACTAGCCCGGTTTCGGAATCGACCGCGACATAGGCCGCATGGCTCGCATAAGAAAAGACCCCCGTATCGATTTGCGGCTTGTAAGCGCCAGTGGCCTCCAAGCCACCCCTATCGACCTCGTCGGGAAGTTGATCGGGCCGCATGTACCAAGCCCTGCCGACATCCTCATAAGAAACGCTTGCTTCGCCGGCGAATATGCGGCCATCACGAAACCTGATAGCGTCACGGCGGGCCTGCAGCAGATGCGCTGCAATCGCCTTGATTCTGCCTGCAACGATCTCGGCCGCAACCGATACCGCGCCGCCGCTCATTACCATGCCGCGCGAGGCATACGCTCCCGTCGAGAACGGCGTATTTGCTGTATCTCCCAGCGTGACGCGAATGTCTTTCAGAGGTATGCGTGTTTGTTCATGGGCGATTTGAGCCAGAGTGGTCTCTAGTCCCTGGCCTATCGTGTGAATGCCCGCTTTGACCTCAAGCGCTCCGTCGGGCGTCAGCTTGACGTGGGCCTGATCAAAACCTGGAACGAGCGGAAGGCCCCACTGCGCGAAAACCTTGGTGCCGTGCGCGGACTGCTCGGTATAAGTCGCAAAGCCTACGCCCAGATATCGCCCTCTGGCGTCCCGTCGCGGCTCGCGCCGGATACGGTCGAAGTCGATCATCCGTTTCACTTCGAGAAGCGAGGCCGGATAGTCGCCGCTGTCATAGAATTTCTTCGTGACGTTGGTGTAAGGCATTGCCGACGCGACAACGAGGTTCTCGAGGCGAACCTCCCAGGCCTCGCGGCCAACGGCTTTTGCGATTGCGTCGATAGTCAATTCGATCGCAAAGCATACGCCCGGGCGAGCGACGCCGCGATAGGGAGCAAAGGGCGGTTTATTGGTCGCGACCGAGACGGTCCGGCAGCGATACGCTTGAAGATCGTAGGGGCCAGGGAGATTGCCGCCGGCCTGAGCCGCTTCGAGACAAGCGGAGAACGGCCATACGGAATACGCGCCGCAATCGACGGCGACATCCGCCTCGAGCCCGAGAAGCTTTCCGCGTTCGTCTGCATAGGCCTTGAGCTTGTATTCGTGTTGACGGGCATTCGCTCCGGCCGTGAGATGTTCGCGGCGGTCTTCAATCCAGCGAAATGCGCTCTGTTTTGTATAGGCAAGCCACGCGACGGCGACTTCTTCCGGCGTCAGCATGCATTTGTAGCCAAAGCCTCCACCCACATCCGGGGCAGCAACACGAATAATTGCTTGCGGAATGCCGAGACATTCCGCCAATCCGATGCGGATCATATGAGGCACCTGTGTGGAGCTGTGCACGACCAATTGCCCGGCCCGATAATCCCACCACGCCAGGACGCCCTTCCCTTCCATGGGATGCATGACTTGGCGCGACGTTGAAAGTTCCAGTTCGACCGCCACAGTTGCCTTGGCGATAACTTCGTCCATGTTCTGATCGAACGACGTCCGCAAAAACAGATTATCCGCCCACCCTTCGTGAAGCGGCGCAACCCCCGGCGCTCGACCGGCTGCGCAATTCACGATTGGATCGAGTTCTTGATACTGGACCTCGACGATATCGCAGATATCTTCGGCCCTGGCGCGATTGGCCGCCACGCACATTGCGACGATCTCACCGACGAAGCGCACGCGGTCAGCCGCAATTGCCGGATAGTCGGACACCTTGTAACCCGGGATTGATGAACGTGTCGTGATCGGTAAAACGCCCGTCATATCCTCATTGAAAAAAACGGAATCTTCCAAGCCCGCCGGCTTCTTTCGCTCCCGAATAGTCGCATGCGCGACCGGACTGCGAAGAAATGCGACGTCACGCATGCCGCGTATCCGAATATCGCCGACGAACTGACCGCGACCACGTAGGTGCCGCGCATCCTCCTTTCGAAGAACACGAGCACCGATGCCTTCACCCGGTTGCGGTTCGCGGGGACGTGATCGCACTTTCAACACTTCCACGCGCGCGAGGCGCAGCTGAGCGCGGCGCAGCGAACTGGGCCGCGCGGTCGCAGACGATTTCTTTTTGGCGGTTGGCGGCACGCCGAGCTAGGCGATAGGCTCCGCCGCGTAGGGCTTACAAAAACTTGGGCGCGGGGGCTGCTTGACAGCACTTTCAGCACTTCCTCACGCGTGAGACGGAACCGAGCACAGCGCGGGGAACCTAGCCGAGCGCTCGCGCGCGAATTCATTTTCGCGGGCTTTCTTTGGCGGTGGTCGTTGGACCGAGCTAAGCAGTGGGCGTCGCCGAGTAAGGTTTGCAAAAATACGGACGTGGCGCGAGGTACCCGCGCATCGACGCCCCACGCCGAAGGGGCCCGCTCCGCTTTCTCTCTAATCATCATTGATTTTGCAACGCGGACTGCCTTTCGATGGCCGCTCATGCGCAATACTCTTCGACCTAAAGGCTCGATCGAGAGACAGCTGCCTGCACTCGGCCAATCAGTCAATGTAGATATATTTCCGTTAGGAAACGATCAAGTGCCGTAAACATAGCTGCAATAGTTGCAATAGCCTCGGGGGATAAGTTTCCTATAATAATCGATTGACACCAATTGTGAAATGGTATCAAATTTAAATCGGCTTAGGGGGACGCTCAGCCTTGGAAGGCGGTGCGCCAGCCGTGCAAGCCATTTTCCATTGCGGACAGGCTCGCAACAAAGGAGCGTTCTATGGAGGGACTGCTGAAAACGTTGGATCAAGTCGCGGACCCGAGCCATTCGGCTCTCATTATCATTGACCCGCAACATGATTTTTGCTCCGAGCGGGGCGCAATGGCTCAAAAGTTTGGCTTTGACATGAAGGAGATTAAGGAAGCCGTCCCGCGCCTAAACGCGTTTATAGAGACGTGCCGTAAGACGGGCGTGCCGGTAATCTGGGTGCGCGAAATCTTCACGGATGACAAAATGCATCCAAATCAAAAGGCTCTCTGGGGCAGCGGCCAAGACATTTGGCTTATTCGCGAAGATGGGAAGGGAATTGATTGGTATGACGGAATGACAAAACCAAAGGCAGGCGAACGGGTCATCACAAAATGGCAATATGATGCATTTGAGGACACCGATCTCCACCTGCTGCTACAGGGTCGTGGTATTAAGACTCTGCTGATGACGGGATTCACGACTAACGTTTGCGTCGAAACCACGGCGCGCCACGGTTACATTAAAGGCTATCATATTGTTCTCGTATCGGACTGCACCGGCGCGCCCACGCGCGCTGAATTCGAGTCGGGTGTGTTCAACATACAGACATATTTTGGCAAGGTGGCGACGAGCGAGGAACTCGCTCGAACGTGGAAGGTGAGCAAGGCCGCATGACGTCATAGCTGAAGCGCGTGGGCGGTCGACGGCGACTATTTGGTCACGTCGACGGTTTTCGGTACGACCAGGGTCGTGCCGCTTCAAAGGCGGCAGCCGCTTGCAGTAATTTCGCGTCATCGTACCAAGCACCGACTATCTGTAGACCAACCGGAAGGTTCTGATCGGTAAATCCGCACGGCACGCTTATCGCCGGGTGGCCAGTAAGATCAAATAGATTTAAATACGGCACCCAACTCAGGCGCATATCCCCGGCGTCCCTTCCATTAATTTCGATTGGATCGAGTGCGCGATGCGTGGCGGCTAGCGGAAGCCGGCTGGCGGTTGGTGTTAGAACGAAATCGTAATCGCGAAACCAATCTTGCACCAAGCGGAAATAGTGCGTGCGCTTATAGATCGCTTGTAGCAATTGCTGGCCAGTATACTGGCCCCCGATGCGAATACCTTCCGCAAAGCTTGGGTCAATTTGCGTTTGGACCTCGTCGAGGCGTGTATAGAATCGAGCCGCCCAGTTGGCTTGCTGAAGAACGCGCCACGTCGGTTCGGCATTTTCGATCATCGTGTTGATTGGCTCAACGACGCATCCAAGCTCACGGAAGACGGCAACGGCTTCTTCGCACAGCAATCTGACGCTGTCGTCTATCAGTTCGTTTCCCATTCGAGCGAACCAGGCAAGCTTGAGGCCAGCTAACTTGACGCCGCCCCCGGCCATGGCCGCGACCGAATCCAAGGCTTTTGGTGCCGGCACTCCAATGGAATGGGGGTCGTCGGAATGCTCGCCCGCAACGACGTCGAGCATGAGCGCGACGTCGGCTATCGAGCGCGCCATTATTCCGAGGTGAACAAAATTGTTGAAGCCATCGGGAACCTGGTTATGTGGAACCAGCCCCAACGTCGGCTTCAATCCCACTATTCCAGTACAAGCCGCGGGTAGGCGGGTGCTCGCGCCGGCATCTGTCGCCAGCGAGAGCGGTCCCATGCCCGCGGCTACCGCTACCGCTGAACCGCCGCTCGAACCGCCCGGCGTAAGGTCCGGATTCCATGGATTGCGCGTAATGCCGAAGAGAGGGGCGTCGGTGAGAAGCTTGTGGGCAAATTCTGAAGTCGTTGTCTTACCTACAATAATGGCTCCAGCCTTTTTAAGTCTGTCAACTGCAACGGCGTCTGTTTTAGGTACGTTGTCCCTCATAAGCCGGGAGCCCCAGGTGGTCCGCAAACCTGCCGTGTTGATAATGTCCTTTACTGAAATCGGCACGCCGTGGAGCGGGCCGATCTGCTCGCCAGCTCGGACCAAGGTGTCGGCGTGACGCGCAGCTTGCACCGCCCCAGCATGATCGACGGTAATATACGCGTTTAAAGTAGGCTGAGTGGCGTCTATACGATCAAGCACCTGTCCAACTGCCTCGCTTGACGAAATTTCACCAGCTCGAATCCTGCGCGCCAATTCAAATGCAGGCATAAAACAGACATCGTGCTTGAACACTTTTGAAACTCCTGACGCCGATCGAGGCCGATCCACTCAAAGGACATTGCAACGGCAAATTCATCAGTATACTATCATATCTGCTAAAGCAACGCGATGGGAGTACGCATATGGCTCAGGTGCCGATCGCCACAAAGGGAAATTTTCTTCACATCTACGACTTTAGAGTGAAGGCAGGATTCGAGAACGAATTCGTGCGGCTGTTCGAGAAATTCGATTACTCGGACGAGAACCCAATGCACAAATCATCTGCGCAAATAAAGGATGGCGTGCTCTGCCGAGACACCGAAGACCCACAACGGTTCTTCCTGATCGCCGAGTGGGCGGACATTGAGGAGCACGCGAAAATTCGCAAAATCCTCGCCAACGAGATTAAGCCGGAATTCATCAAGTACATTGAGGGTGGATCATTCGTACCGAAATACGTGGAGGTGGTCTCATCAACTCCCGATGAGATTCTTTCCAAGGCAAGCGGTTGATCGTCTTGTCTCGATATCTCTACACATTTTTCCGCTCGTCGACTTCGTTTCGACTGCGAATAGCACTGAGATACAAGGGCCTCGACTACGAATCGCATTTCGTAAGTTTGCCGCGGATGGAACATCAAGATGCTGCGTATCGCGTTCTTAATCCGCAAGGATTGTTGCCGCTCCTGGTCGACGGCGGACGGTCCTATATCCAATCAATGTCAATTATCGAGTATTTGGATGAAGCCTATCCCGAGCCGCCGCTTATTCCAAAGGAGATAAACGCGCGCGCGTATGTGCGAGCCGTGTCGCAGATCATCGGTTGCGAAATGCACCCGCTAAACAACGTGCGGGTTCTCAAACATCTGCGAATCCAATTTGCGGCCGACGATGACGCAGTGCAGGCGTGGTACGCGCACTGGATCGCGGTGGGCTTTAGCGGATTGGAGGATTACCTCAGCTCTGTCGGACGGCACGCGACCTATTGCTGCGGCGAGCAAATCACAATGGCGGATGTTTGTTTAGTACCGCAAGTGTTCAACGCACAACGCTTTGGATGTTCGATAGATCAATACAAAATACTCAAGGGTATATTTGAGCGGTGCATGGAATTGGACGCCTTTCAAAGCGCGCAACCAAAATTGCAGGCAGATGCGTTTTAATGCGGCGCAGCACGCACCACGGAAGCACGTTGGCCAGGCTTGTAAACGGTACGCGCAAGGTGATTGCTACTCTCTATTAATAGCAACAAAGTGTCGATAAACGCTTTACGCTTTGCGGAAGCAAGCGGTTGCAGCAGGCGATCTTGGGCGCGCTTCATCGCTCCATACATGTTTTGCCTGACATTCTCGCCCGCTGTCGTCAATCTCGCTAGCACCATGCGTCTGTCTTGGCTGCTCCGGCATCGCTTCAACAGACCGCGTGCAGCAAGCCGCGCCACGACATCGGCGGCATTTGTGCGGTCCAGGCCAAGCTCTTGCGCTAGTGAATTCTGATCAATGTCTGGATTGACCGATACTACTGTCAAAAGCCCGTATTGCACCGGCGTAATGTCGAACTTTGCGCATTCCTCAAAAAAAATTGCATAATGAATTTGATGTAAGCGTCGTATCAAATAGCCGGGCCGCGCCCACAATGGCATTTCTGTCGAGTGCCGTCGGCGGCGCTCAATCAATTTCCGCTCTCGAGCGCGGCGGATTTTCGCCGAAAGTAGCTTGGTGCTGACCTTAGAGCTGCGAGCAGGCCTTTTGTGCCTCGGCATGGTGCCCGACCTTCTGGTCTAAATTTAGGCCGGACAATTCGCGTTCAACGTTACCCATTCCGACCGGATGTCTATCATATCCTTTTCAGTCTAAAATATACTTATAAGTTCAAGCAGATGGTCGTTGGCGCCGACAGTCGGTTTATACTGGCACTGACGTAGCGCGAAGACAAAATTCAGCTCGCCGTGACCCAAAGGATTTCGGCGTCGTCTGGGCTGACGGAAATAAAAGCGTGCCCCATCATGCTGTCAAAATGCGTGGAGTCGCCTTTTAACAGACGCGTGGGCTGGTAAAGCTCCGAAAAGAACTCGACCTCGCCGTCAAGAACAAAGACGAAGTCTTCCCCCGGGTGGCGTACCCATTCCGGAAACTCCGAGAAGGACCGCGCGGTGACCTTGGTGCGTAGGGCCGTGAATTTTTTATGCGTGAGCTCGACACACAGAAACGCATGCCGATAGTTAGCGGTCTCGTAAAGACTGCCTTGTCCGGCCCGCGTGATACTTCGGCGTCCGAGCGGCGGAAGCGCGTTTGGACTCGCTACCAGCGAACTGACATCGGTCTCTACGCCGGCGGCGAGCTTCTGCAAGAGATCGAAGGTCGGCGACATCTGCCCGTTTTCGATCTTGGACAGCGTGGAACGCGCCAGCCCGGTCTTGTTGGCCATTACCGCGAGCGTCCAATTTCTGGATCGACGCAGCGTGCGTAGCCGCGCGCCAAGATCAAATGGCGTTTTCTCGATCAGCTGGAGATGGGGGCGTTCGGATTTGGCTTGGCTCGTTCTCATTGGGATTCGTCTTTTGTCTTGCATGTCACGTCGGTCAGTCGTCCCAAAGCTCTAGCGGGCTGCTGAAGAAGTCGCGAGTTTAGTGGATTGGTAGGGTTCGCGTCGTGATCTCGTGATTTGAGGTTATTGGTGGCACGGGCGTCATGCGGCAGCTGCCAACAATTTAGGAATACGGATCAGGTTGTACGCCGCGACGGTAAAGATAAAGAGCGCTTCGATCTTGGCGCATCCGCGCAGCTTAACCTTGGCAAGCCCGGCCTGGGT
>JASHRW010000377.1 GCA_030037065.1 Xanthobacteraceae bacterium | reverse complement strand
ACGGCATGGCGCGACCGTGCATTTTGTCGTGCCGGAAATGGATTCCGGCCCGATCGTGGCGCAAGACTCGGTGCCTGTGCTCAAAGGCGATACCGAGGAGAGCCTCGCCGCGCGGGTGCTGGAGGTCGAGCACCGCCTTTATCCGCAAGCATTGCGCCTGGTGGCGGAAGGCCGGGCAGCGTTCGTTTCGGCCGGTGACGAGGCTCCACCGGGTTGGCAAGAGTGAACTCAACAGGGTCGGCACGACCTTCATCGCGATGGCGCAGGGGCAGCACGTCGCCTTTTCCAACCAGGGCATTGGCGGAAGAGAACGGCTCCAGGCGACCGGCTGCGGGGCATGCGCGACGTCCGAGGTTGGTAATAGGCGACATGGCAGCGGACATGTCAAAAATGACGCTCCTGATCCGGAGCCGACATCGATGGGGTCGACTTTGCTGTGATGCACAGCAACTTTTTCCCGGCCGCCGACGAAAGCAAGATTGGCGATCAATCACGTAACCGGCCAATCATTCACGCTCCGATCCCGTGCTCTCCGTAACAGGGTGGCGCTCGAAACCGGGTCGTCGCCTCCACCTTTGAAATCAGCAGATTCCTATTCACTGTGGCATTGCGGTAACAGCACTGGGAGGTAGCGAGTGTAATAATCTGTACAATTTTTCGGGGGTTCCGATGAAGAACACCGGGATTGCAATTGCTTTCATTGCTGCGCTGATCGGGACGCCTGCTGTGGCAGCCGACATCGCGACTAAAGCACCGCCGCCCGCGCCCGCACCGGCCTATAGCTGGACCGGATTTTATCTCAATGCTGGCGGCGGCTACGGTATCTGGAACGCCAGTGACACGGCGTTTGACACGACACTCGTATTTGCTTGCCCGACGGCCACGGCCTGCCCCACGCAGATTTTGGGCGGCGAGGGCTACCTGGGCACGATGGGCGGCGGCTTTGACTACCAGCTGGGTGGCCTCAATCTAGGAAATTGGAATCCGCAAGTCGTCGTCGGCGTCCTCGGCGACTATGATTTCGAAGGCCTCAAGGGCAGCATTCAGGATAATGGTATAGACCTGGGTGGGCTAATCAAGGAGACTTCAGCCTGGGCGGCTGGGGGTCGGATCGGCTTAGCCTGGAGGCCGGGCACGCTGTCCTACGTAAACGGCGGAGTGACCGGGACCCGTTTTGGCGGCGCGAGTATGGTTGCCCCCAACGGGGTCCCCTTTGGCTCGACCTTGGCATTCACGACCACCGGCTGGTTTTTCGGCGCCGGTACGGAAACGACTCTGAGCCCGCTCCTGCCGCCGGGCTGGTTCCTGCGCAGCGAATATCGTTATTCCTCTTACGCTGCCAGAAATGTTACAGAACCCTTTGTCGGCTTGACCGGGACAAATATCATTAAATTCGAACCGAGCGTGCAGACGCTGACAACGTCGCTGGTCTACAAGTTCGATTGGACGGGAGCCGAGACGCCGACCGCCAGCGCGGCAACGCCGCCAATCGCGTACAAGGCTCCGCACACGGCTGCGCCGAATTCTAGCTGGAGCGGATTCTATCTTGACGCCGGCGGCGGCTACGGCATGTGGTCAGCCGATGAATCAATGATTGCTGCTCCACCTGGTGGAATTTGTGCAGTTGCGGGAACACCGGCTTGCACCACGTGGCCGAACGGCGGCCAGGGCTATCTCGGCACCGTCGGTGGCGGGTTCGATTATCAGTTTGGCGGTTTGAGCGTGGGGTCGTGGAACCCGCAAATTGTCGCCGGATTGCTTGCCGATTGGGATTTCTCAAACCTCAAGGGGAATATCCAGGATCTGTCTCTGGGTGGCTTCGACGATACAAAGGAAACTTCGACATGGGCCGCCGGCGCGCGCATCGGCCTGGTCTGGACGCCGCAAATGCTTTCCTATGTGAATGGGGGAGCAACGGGGACCCGCTTTAGCGCCGGCACGAATCCATCTTTCACGGGCTATTCGACGCCGTCCTTCACGACGAACGGCTGGTTCTTCGGCGGTGGCACCGAATTCGCATTATCGCCGGTTTTACCGCCGGGTTGGTTCCTGCGCAGCGAATATCGCTACTCCTACTTCGACACGGCGGATGTGAGGGATACGACCATCTTCGCCTTCCCGCCCCCGCCGAGTCTCTCGGCCGTCATCACTTTCCGTCCGACGGTGCAGACGTTCACGACTGCGCTCGTCTACAAATTCAATTGGCACTAAGCCATTGGTCGAGCGCTTCGTAGATAAAGCCGCGACTTCCGGTTTTGGCACATAACGGACCTGCGGTGCGCCGCAGCGAGTGAACGCGAGCGGAGGGCATAGCGGACGCCGAAAAATAGCCACAGGGGAAAATAGCCACAGGCCAGGCCGACGCCAGAGCAATTTTCTCGATCAGCGTCTCATCGCGCCGGGAGCAAAGGAAAACAAAACCCCCAGATGCAAATCCAGGGGCTACGAGAAACATTCGAACGTTATCGGCTCACGCGACTTTCAGATTTTCCGCCGAGGTCCTGCCGCGGTTGGTGACCAGTTCGTACTCGATAGTCTGGCCCTCGTTGAGCGTACGCAGGCCCGCGCGCTCGACCGCGGAGATGTGAACGAACACATCCTTGTCGCCGGACGCGGGCTTGATGAACCCGTATCCTTTCGTTGGATTGAACCACTTGACGGTGCCCTTTTGCATCGTCCGTCTCCTAGGTCGGTCCGTATGTCAGCGACGACGCCGGCCGCAACGCCTGACTGACCGCTGCGATCCGCGCCACAACTCAGATTTTGGGGAGGTCCGAAGCGATCGTGTCAACAAGATAGCACCAGCCAAATGGCCAAAATCCGATTGTCATTCAAGCAAACCCGACGAATACGGCGCAAGCATGGCTGCAATGAGCCTGCAATCGACTTTGGTGACGGCTGTGGAATTCAAATTATTTGCCGGATGACGTCGCTTGTTGCCGGCGAAACGTACGCACCGGCATCAACAAATCTTTTATCATATCGAACCGCCGCGTCGCGACGTTCCCGAAATCGCGGACCGCCAGCGCCGCCAACATCCGCCGAGCGCAATAGCGAGCAGCGCCCCCGCGCCGCTGGCAAACCATTCGAGGCCGCCGGCCGGTCCGCCGGTGCGGGCAATAACATCGGCGATTGCGCCGTCGCCGATGATCGTCTGCCCGGCAACCCAGCCCAGCAGCGCCGAGCCGGCCCAAATGAGCACCGGGAACCGGTCGAGCAATCGTGTCACCAGCGCCGCACCGCCGATCACGATCGGAATGGAGATGGCGAGCCCGATGGCGAGTAACACCAAGTCGCCCCGCGCGATCTGCACGACCGCGAGAATATTATCGAAGCTCATGATCAGGTCGGCCAGGAGAACGATCCACACCGCGCGCCAGAGCTGCGGGGAAGCTTCGATGTCGTTTTCTTCTCGCTGTTCGGTCACGAGCAGTCTGGCGGCGATGTAGAGGAGCGCCAATCCGCCGACGAGTTTGAAATACGGCAGCCGCATCAGCCGCGACAGCACGCCGGCAAAAACAACAAGCAGCGCCACCGATACGCCAGCGCCGATGATAAGACCCCATTTGCGCTGCTGTTGCGGCAATCCGCGGCAGGCCATGGCGATGATTACGGTATTGTCGCCCGAGAGCAGCAGATCGACGACCGCGATCTCCAGCGCCGCGCCCCAGAACGTCGCGTGCGCCAGTTCGCCGATGCCCGCGTACTGCATATCGCCTCAGGAATCGCTTGGCATGTCGGCACACGACCGTCGCCAGACGCGAACTCTCCACATTAAGCGAAAACGGAATGACGGAGCGAGAGGAGCTTGTCCCGCTTCGGGCGTCAGCCGACGATGTCGTTACCGGAGAAGAACTGCGCGATTTCCGTTTCCGCGGTGGCCGCCGCATCCGAGCCGTGCACGGAATTCTCGCCGATCGACTTGGCGTAGAGCTTGCGTATCGTCCCCACTGCCGCCTTGGCCGGATCGGTCGCGCCCATGAGATCGCGATAAGCGGCAATCGCGTTCTCGCCTTCGAGCACCTGCACGACGACCGGCCCCGAAGTCATGGTCGCCACAAGCTCGCCGAAGAACGGCCGCTGGCGATGAATCGCGTAGAACGTCTCGGCTTGCTCCCGCGTCATGCGCAGGCGCCTCTGCGCCACAATGCGCAGGCCGGATTTTTCGATCGTAGCGTTGATGGCACCGGTCAGATTGCGCGCCGTGGCATCGGGCTTGATGATTGAAAACGTGCGCTCGATCGCCATCAATTCGTCCTTCTTGGAATTACGACGCGGTCCCCAAACCGCGCGGGCTTATAACGCTCGCTCGCGCGGCCGACAAGCGAATAAGCCACGCCATCGCCGCGCGACGAACCGCGCGAGCGGCACGCTTTGAATTTGATTAACCCACGTTAATCCCCACCCATCTGTGCCGGCTCAGGGCGAACTTTAAGGACGGCGCGCGTGAACCTCTTCGCCGAGCTGATCGACACACATCAAGGGCGTGCCCTTACTCTTCAACCGAAGGAGATCAGCAATGCTGCGAAAAATGCTCCTCACATTGGCGACCGGCGCCGCTCTCGGCGGCGCCGCGCTGGTGCCCACGGCCGCATCCGCTCATTGGGCGGGCGGCCATTGGGGCCACTGGGGCGGCCATTGGGGCGGCTTCTATCGTCCCGGCATCCACATCTATGCCGGCCCTGTCGTATACGGCGGCTGCATGGTGCGGCGCTGGGTTTACACGCCGTGGGGCCCGCGGCTCCGTTGGGTCAATCTCTGCTATTAGCCGTTACCCACTCCTCAAAAATAACGGCCTCGACCGCGAGGCGGGCGAGGCCGCTATCTGGGCGATGCCATTTCATAGGCACCACGTGGTTTAGGTTCACCCGGAGCCGATTGATGCCGAGACGGAATCCGTGCCGGCTTTCTCGGCGCTATTCCGTCGATATTCGCTCGGTCGCGGCCGGCTCGCTCTTCTTCTTCTTGACCACTCTCTTTTCGACTTTCGGCTCGCTCGCGTTCGCGGCCGTTGCGACGCGGTCCATGTCCATGAGGCGACCGCGTTCGAAACGATAGATGCCCGGCCGCGGTCCACTGTCGTAGGTCAAGACCGCGGTGCGATCCCCGTTGGCATTCGTGCCTAGCCGGACCGAAGAAGGCGTACCGGCCCGATGAACCACGTCACATTCGGTCATGCCAAGCGCGATACCATCGCTCAGGAGGGACGGCGGCGCGGGGCTGACCGGCATAGCTCCCGGACCCCCAGCCGGCGCTGGCGCGGCCATTGCGGCCGGACAGGCGCCGTTGGCGTCGACCAAATCGGCCGCAGTTACCGGCCCTTGCCGATCTTGCGAGTCTTTGAGTTCTGAATAGGTGTAGCCGCCGTTGCGGCCACTCCAATCGAATGGATGCGAAAACCAGTGCTCGTTGGAATCAAGCACATCAGGATTGGCGCAGCCGGATAGCGCAACGGCGAGAATCAGCGCCGTCACCACGCCGGAACAATGCGACCGAAGCTGCACCCGACCGTCCCCTCTCGCCCTTGAACCTGCCGGACCCGGTCACAGCATGCGCCATTTTGTGGTGCGATCATGGCGCAGCGCCGTGCATCATGCGGCCGGAGCCTACAACTGCGCTACAAATCGCGCAAAGGTAAAATAATCGTGACACAACAAGGGCCTGACCTTACTGGCCGCTCGCGAACGGAGCCACTCCTTTATGCTTTCCTTCGCGCGCCAGCCTGCCTAGAAAATCTGCTGCTTGCCTTGAGCGGCGGCGGGAGGATCACCCATGCACCTGCAATTCGTCGGATGCGGCGACGCGTTCGGCTCGGGCGGACGGTTCAACACCTGCTTTCATCTCGTGGGACAGGGCATCAATGCGCTGGTCGATTGCGGGGCGACGTCGCTGGTCTCGCTCAACAAGCTCGCGATCGACCGCAACACTATCGATGTGATCTTCATCTCGCATTTCCACGCCGACCACGTCGGCGGCGTGCCGTTCTTCATTCTCGAAGCGACCCACGTTCTCAAGCGCGAGCGGCCACTGACCATAGCTGGGCCGCCGGGGCTGAAAGCGCGCTATCCGGAGCTGATGGAGGCTGCCTTTCCGGGCACGAAATCGCTGCAGATGCGCTTTCCCCTGACGCTCCGCGAACTCGAGATCGGTCGGCGCAACGCCGTGGGCGCCGTTCAGGTGACGCCTCATCACGTGCTGCATGACGACCGCGCCGGACCCTGCCTCGGATTTCGCTTCGAGGCGGAAGGCAAGGTCATCGGCTTTTCCGGCGACAGCGAGTGGACCGACACGCTCGTCAACATCGGGCGCGAGGCCGACTTGTTCATCTGCGAGGCGTATATGCGCGACAAGCCGGTCAAGACCCACATGGTGCTGTCGTCGCTCGAACGGCGGCTCAATCTGATCCGGCCGAAGCGGCTGGTGCTCACCCACATGAGCACCGACATGCTGGCACGGCGCGGCGAGCTTGCCTTCGAGACCGCCGAAGATGGAATGATTGTCGAGCTATAGACTGCAGCACTCACCCGCCCAGCGCCGCCTCGATCGCTTTGAGCGCCGCATCCGCTTGCGAGCCGTCGGGACCGCCGGCCTGCGCCATGTCGGGTCGGCCGCCGCCGCCTTTGCCGCCCAACGCCTCGGCGCCCTTGCGCACCAAATCGACGGCGTTGAAGCGGCCGACAAGATCGTTGGTGACGCCGACGACGATGCCGGCCTTGCCGTCGCCGGTCACGCCGACAATGGCGACGACGCCGGAGCCGACCTTTTTCTTGCCCTCGTCGGCGAGGCTGCGCAGGTCTTTCAGCTCAATTCCCTCGACAGCGCGCGCCATCAGCTTCACGTTGCCGACTGTGCGCATGCCGTCAGCGCCATCGCCCGTGGCGGCGCCGGCGCCGCCCATGGCGAGCTTCTTTTTCGTCTCTGCGAGATTGCGATCGAGGCGTCTGCGATCGTCCAGCAGCGCGTTCAATCGATCCATGAATTCGTTGGGATTGGTGCGCAGGGCTGCAGCGGCTGCTTTCACCATCTCGCGATATTCGCGTCCATCCTTGCGCGCGCGCGTGCCGGTGAATGCCTCGATGCGCCGCACGCCGGAGGCAACTCCCGCTTCGGCCACCACCGAAACCAGACCGATGTCACCGGTGCGGTTCACATGGGTGCCACCGCACAATTCGACCGACCAGCCCATGGTGTTGCCGCCGCCGGATGTCGAAGGATTTTGGCCCATCGCCACCACGCGGACTTCGTCGCCGTATTTCTCGCCGAACAAGGCGCGCGCCCCGGATTGCCGCGCGTCGTCGAGCGCCAT
>JASHRW010000376.1 GCA_030037065.1 Xanthobacteraceae bacterium | reverse complement strand
CCGCTCTTGTTCCTGCAAAATATTGTTGGGTTCATGGTGGGCCGCGACTATGAAGCCGGCGGCATTGCCAAGGACGGGGCCAAGATGGTCACGGCGGTGGCCTGCGCTCAGGTGCCGAAGATCACCGTAATCGTCGGCGGCTCCTACGGCGCCGGCAATTACGGCATGTGCGGCCGTGCCTATGGCCCGCGTTTTCTCTTTACCTGGCCGAACGCACGCATCTCGGTGATGGGTGGCGAGCAGGCAGCCAGCGTGCTCGCCGCCGTGCGCCGTGACAACATCGAAGCCGGAGGGAAAAAGTGGTCCGAGGTCGAGGAAGAGGAATTCAAGCAGCCGATCCGCGAGCAATACGAGGAGGAGAGCAGTCCTTATTACTCGACCGCCCGCCTGTGGGACGACGGCATCATCACGCCCGCCGAGACCCGCCGCGTGCTGGCGCTATGCTTTTCCGCGGCGCTCAACGCGCCCATCTCGGAGACGAGATTCGGGGTGTTTCGAATGTGAAGGGCCAATATGGAAAAGAAGGATAGGGCATTTCAATTTTTACGCCAGCTTGAAGAGCGACTTAATTCGAAATTTCCAAGTTCACGAGCAATGAGGGAACGCATAAAAAGCCTCACCAACGAAGCAGCGAATGATGACCCATCGGCTTGAGAAATTCATCCAGCAATATGTCGCCTGGATGCGGGTTCGCGATGGGGCGCCTTCGGGCTGACCGTTTCATCATGCTTTCCTCCGCTTCTTCTCCGGCAGCTTCGCCGCCTTGCGCAGCGCTGCGTTGATACGGCTCTGCCAGCCGCGGCCGCTGCGGCGAAAGTGGGTCAGCACATCGGGGTCCAGCCGCAGGCTCACCGGCTGCTTCCGATTTGGCGAACTTGGGCGACCACGGCGTATAAGCTTATCGCCCTCATACAAATCCGCACTGCGGAACCATTCGTCGGTTAATTCGGGGATTTCCTCATAGTCCTTGGGACCGAGGACATACTTATCCACTTTCTTCAGATTGCTGCCAATAGGTTTCGATATAGGGAGCGTAGCGCGCTTTTTCCCGCTCATTGGCCTTCCTCATTGAAATGATGTGCCGGTCACCGTCGCGTGGCGTCCACACCACGATCACCATCCGGTTACGCAGGAAACCGACTGTGATAATGCGGATCTCGCCGTAGTCACGTCGATCATCCCGCCGACGGTAATTCCTGCCGGCGAACACTTCGACGGCGTCTTTGAAATCCAAGCCACGTTCCCGCAACGTGCGCTCACGCTTTGCCGGATCGTAAGTGATTGCCATCTCGAATTAATGTATATACGATAATTAGCGAACGCAAGCAAGCCGAAGGAAGCGAAGCATGCCCAAGACCATCGAACACATTCATTGGCCGGACGCGCCGGACATGTGGATGCCGTATGCACCGGCGATCAAGGTCAGGGGAGGGACGACCGTCTATCTCGCCGGCGTCACCGCGGCGCCGGTCTATCATCACCATCCGCATCGGCCCGAAGAATTCGACAGGATGCCGCGCGACATGGCGGGGCAGGCGAGGGCGGCATTGGAGAATCTCAAGCGCGGCCTTGAAGCGGTCGGCGCAACCTTCGGCGACGTGGTCACCGCCGACCGTTTCGTCACCGATCTGTCCGACCAGGACTCGCTCAACCACGTCTGGGCCGAATATTTTCGCGATGCCAAGCCGGCGACGACCACGGTGCAGGTGATACGGCTCGCCACCGACCCGCGTTGCCTCGTCGAGATCAACGCGATCGCGGTGATCGACTAAACGAAAATTGCGCGGCCACTCGCTGGTCAACGATTGAAGAGCCAGAGCAGCGCGCTGAGCACGATGCTGGCGATAATGCAGGTGACTAGCGGGAAGTAGAATGTCGTGCCGTCGCGGTGAAACACGATGTCTCCGGGCAGGCGGCCGAAACCGGTCCGCGACAGAATCGGCCAGGCGATGCCGACCGCCAAAATCAAAAGTCCGAGCCCGATCAGGAAGCGTTGCATGTCCGTCGTTGCCCCGGTTCCGCAAGTGGGAGGTTGTAGTGAACGATCAAGCCGTGCCGGTTTCCTAGATTGCCGCAGTATCCTCAATTGGGCGCTTGACGCGGGCAGGAGCCGGCCTGCTCATAGCGTCAGGCATTGCAACAATGGCGTGGAGGTCCAATGACCGAGTCAATCTATCGAACAGCGCTTATCGTCGGAGTTGGAGCGGGGTTGTCTGCTTCAGTGGCACGGACCTTTAGCAAGGCGGGCTTGCGCATCGCCCTCGCGGCGCGTCGGGGTGGCGAACTTGCGAGCCTCGCCAAGGAAATCGGTGGTAAGGCTTTTGCGTGCGATGCGACAAACCGAACCGAGGTGGCCAAGCTCTTTGCCGACGTCGAGGCCTCGCTCGGGGCGCCTGATGTCGTCGTCTACAACGCGAGCTACCGCACGCGCGGACCATTCGTCGAACTCAATCCGGACGACGTCGCCAAGACGCTGACCGTGAGCGCGTTTGGCGGCTTTCTGGTGGCGCAAGAGGCCACCAAGCGGATGCTGCCGAGCAGCCAGGGCGCCATCATCTTCACCGGCGCGTCTGCCAGCGTCAAAGGGTACGCGCAGTCCGCCCCGTTCGCGATGGGTAAATTCGCGCTGCGCGGCTTGGCGCAAAGCATGGCGCGCGAGCTTTCGCCGCAGGGTATCCATGTGGTCCACGTGGTGATCGACGGCGGCATTCGCAGCGCGCGCCGGACCGACCCGCCGGACCGACCCGACAGCACGCTTGATCCGGACGCCATCGCACGGACCTATCTCGACCTGCTGCGGCAAGACCGCAGCGCCTGGGCATGGGAGATCGAGCTGCGGCCTTGGGTCGAGCGGTTTTGAATCTGCCGCAATAGCCCGTTTATAATCGCGCCATGCCGGGAATTATTGCCAGATGCGCGCTCATTGCGATCGCGCTCATCGTAGCGACGAGCGCCGACGCGCAACGCTACCGTCGACGCGCGCCGCGCGAGGTTGAGCATGCGCCACCCGTTTCCGCCGACAAACGAGACAGCATCGTCGCCGCTCCAGCCCCCTTCAATGGCCGGCCATATTGGCTGGCACTCGCCCAATGCGGCGGAATCTATTTCAAACTCAATGCGCTCTACACCGACGCTGCGGTGCACGCCCGCGTGGTCAAACCCGATCCGCACGCCAACGCCGAGTTCACCAAGAAGCTCAATGAAGCGATCAACGTAGCGACGATTTATTTCAACGCTGCCGAGAATTTTCTCCGCACCGAGCGTGGACTGGAGCGCTACGATGCGATCCTCACCTATGACGGGCAATCGCGAGCGGCCGGTGATCGGGTTAGGACTATCGATGCGGCGCTCGCTGCGGCCAAGGCCTGCCCCGCCCTTTATCGGGCGTGTCAGGCCGCCCATTTCAAGGAATGCAGCGAGCCTCTCGCGCCCTTGAGCTGAGCGGAAGTATTTATTCGAGCGCCATGTAAAAACGCTCGTCACAGAGCGCGCCGGCAATCGGCTTGAGCTTGTCACGAAAGGCACGCGTGTGCGCCGCCATGGCGTGGTTGGTGGTCGCTTTTCTGCTGGTCCATTCCTCGACAACGGTGAAGTGGTTTGCGTGGTCAAGCTGCTGCAACGCGTTATAATAACTGATGTTTCCGGCATCCTTGGCGGTATCGGCGCTCATCGTCCTAAGCGCCGCCATGCAGGTGTCAGTACCGGGAGGAATGACGTCAACGTGGGTCACCACATAGATCGTGCCAGAGCGGTGATCATTGGCGCCTCGGTTGAGATAAAGCTGGCGATTCGCGCGCTCGTCGGCAGGAGCGTCTTCGATTGCCTTGAATTTTTCGCGGAATTGCATGCCGGCGGCGGATTGCACGTGGGCATCGAATGCTGCCTTGTCGCTCCAAACTGAAATGATCACGAAACGGTTGTCACGGGCGATTTCGGCGAGCACGTCGACCCGCAAATTGCCTGCCTCCTTGCGACTTGCATTGCGGTAGCGCTTGAGCAGTACGGCCCCGGAGCCCAATGCGTTCGGCATCAGCTCGATGTAGGTAGCCACATATACGACGCCGCCTTGAGCGTAAGCAGAGCAGGCTAGGAGTGCCAACAAAATTGGCATGCCGAGTATAAGTCGCAAAAATGTGCGCACGAGCTCCTCCCTCGCTTTTTCCTGCTTGGCGCAAGCCAAACGACGGATTTTTGTGCGCGTCAACGCGCCGCTGATGCAGCGATGAAACAGCTCCAGCCGGTTCCGCGTTAAGCTATTTGCTTGCCAAAGGAGGTTCGATTGATGACGTATCGGGTTTATTCGGGACCACGCGGTTCGGAGTCCATTTCTCCGCTGGAGAAAGATCAGCATCTTTTCAAGGAGTTCAATCTGCTCGACGAGGCCATGAGCTGGGCGCGGCATGTCAACGAGAGCGGCCGAGTGACTTTGCTGATCGAAGGCGACGACGGCACGCGGCTGACCAAGCAGCAGGTTGCCGCTGCGCTGCAGCATCCGGAGGCAAGGGAAGCTCAGGCGCAGCGAATCTAACTTGTCGCCGCCGTATTGACGCGAGTCGGGCCAATGGCCGCGTGTGACGGCGGGACTGGCTCAAAGCGTGAGTGACGGCAGCGCCGAGAGATCGGCCACGACCTGCGCCGGTCGCTGGTCTGTGTACTCGTCGGGCATGCCGGCGCGATTGACCCAGATGGGGCGGAAGCCGAACGTCGCCGCCCCCATGATGTCCCAACGGTTCGAAGAGACGAACACGACCTCCGGCGCGGCAATATTTAAGCTATCGGTGACGAGCGCATAGACTTCCGGCCGTGGTTTATAGGCACGCACCACGTCAACGGAGAATACCGCATCGAGTAGGCCGCCCATGCCGGATCCCCGCACGGCGGCATCGAGCATCCGCGGTGAGCCGTTGGAAAGTATGGCTAGCCGCAAGCCTCGCGATTTCAGCTCGGTGAGCGCGTTCGGCGCGTCGGGAAAAGGATCGAGCTTCAGGTAGGCTTCGAGCAATCTTGACCGCAATGCGCGGTCGACGGATGGCACGCAGGCAAAAGCATAATCCAGCGCACGCTCGGTCAGCGTCCAGAAATCGACATACTGGCCGGCCAACGTCATGGTCCAACTGTATTCGAGCTGTTTTCCTCGCCAGATTTCCGAGAAACGCCCTGCTTCAGGGCCGGCCTCGGCGCGGTGCCGCGCGATTGCCGCATGGACGTCGAACAGAGTGCCGTAGGCATCGAACACATAGGCTTGAGCCTTAACGTTAATCATTTTCTCGATCCTCGCATTCGTAAGTTTGGTGAGGAAGATGTGCCAAAAAGACGATCAAGTCCCGTAAGGGTGCCTCGATGAGCAAACCCATTGCCTGGTCGAAGACGGCAACGTTCTTCGAAGACGACTGGCACGACGGCAACGTGCCGATCATGGGCCCACGTACGCACGCTGCATGGCTCGGCACTTCCGTCTTCGACGGCGCGCGCGCCTTTGAAGGAGTCATGCCCGACCTTGAACTGCATTGCGCGCGGGTCAACGAGTCTGCAAAGGTCATGTGCCTGAAGCCGGTAGTGCCGACGGAGACCTGGGTAGCGCTCGCTCGCGAAGGCCTCAAGCGCTTCGAACACGATGCCGAACTTTATATCCGGCCGATGTACTGGGCCGAGGACGCCGCCGGAGGTGCAGTGCGGCCTGACCCGGAGACGACACGCTGGTGCCTCACGCTATATGTCGCACCGCTGCCAAAGCCAACCGGCACGGCTATTACCCTTTCTCCGTATCGACGTCCGACACGCGACAGCGCGTTGGTCGAAGCCAAGGCGGGGTGCCTTTATCCGAACAACGCGCGCGCGCTGATCGAGGCACGCTCGCGCGGTTTCGACAATTGTCTGTCATGCGACGCTCTCGGCAATATCGCCGAGCTCGCCACCGCGAATATTTTCATGGCGAAGGACGGGATCATCTTCACGCCTGTTGCGAACGGGACCTTCCTCTCCGGCATCACGCGGGCACGGGTGATCGCGCTGCTGCGCGAGAGTGGCGCTCATGTGGTCGAGAAGACGCTGCAGTATTGCGATTTTCAGTCGGCCGACGAGATTTTCTCCACGGGCAATTACAGTAAGGTATCGCCGATTACGCGAATTGACGACCGCATGCTGCAGCCGGGCCCGTTCTATCGGCGGGCGCGCGAACTTTATTGGGGCTTCGCTCGGTGCGTTGGCCGGTGACCGGCGGCAAACACTGTAAGTGGCGTCGAAATCGAAAGTCCGCGCAGATCGTAGACGGTTGCATAAACAAGATCATCGCGCACAATTTGGATGATGATCGGCGCATCGATCTTCGCGCAATACGCCTCACCCAACATGATCGCAAAGTCGGCATCCTTGGTGCCGGGGACCCTGACGACTTCAGAACCGAGCGCGACGCTGATCGGCGGCCACGAGCCGCAGACCGCGAGTTTCCAAGTTCCATCCTGCGGTACCGCGCCTCGTGTGGAGATAAAATTGCCCAGCTTCCGCGCTGCCTGGGTTAACGAGAGAGCCCAATAATCAATCATGTAGCGCGGCCGTGCGCCCTGAACGCCGCCGGCAATGTGATTGAAGTGCGTGTACTCGTAGGGATGCAGTCGCACCATGTCGGCCGCCGGGGAGGCGATGCCGGCGACAAAAACAATCGCGCCCGCAGCTACCGCAGTCCGACCGCGTCGATCGAGGCGGCGGCCGATCCAAGCTGCGGCAAGGCCGCCAAGCACGGCGAACGGCGGCACGACAAACAGGAGCTGGCGGACGCCGTTGTAGATATAGGGTTGTAAGATGATCGTGAGGAGAATTGGCAGCGCCGCGGCGAGTACGATCGCGAATAAGGCGGCGCGTCGTCCGAGACCGGTATTGTCCCGACGGCAAGCCGCGGCACACGCGCCGACGAGTCCGCAGATGCCAAGGCCGAGCATCAGTTCCGGCAGCTTGAGTGCAAACAGTGTGGGCACATAACTGCGCGGCATTTGGGTTATCAGGGTCAATTGACCATTGAATAGTTCCCGCCATGGCTTTTCGAAGTTATGCGAGAAGTATGCGACTGCCCGGAAGATGTTGAGCGGTGCGGTCACGCTCCACGGCCAAACCAGCCCCATGACGAGAAGGGCGAGGATTGCGCCTGGAATGAACGGAACGAGGAAATTTCCGCATTCGCCAGCCGCCGGGGCGAGGCCGCGCGCACGCGATCTCACGGCGAAAATGAACAACAGCGGCA
Organism: Xanthobacteraceae bacterium; assembly: GCA_030037065.1. Classification (GTDB taxonomy): domain Bacteria; phylum Pseudomonadota; class Alphaproteobacteria; order Rhizobiales; family Xanthobacteraceae; genus BOG-931. The sequence continues at coordinate 4,709 of JASHRW010000376.1, read as the reverse complement.
GCAACGCCTCCAAAACCGCGAAACCGCCCAGAACGCGCGTGCCGATGGCGAGGCCGATCCCGATGCCGCACAGTGAGATCGTTGCCGGGCTCGCGCGCGGATATTCCTCGAACGCGCGCACGATCCCAAGGAGCGCAATCATCATCGTCGTCGCGAACGGGCCGTCTTTGCAGTTGATGAACATATGCCCGTAGTAAAGTGGACAGGCGGCAAGAAGGATCAGCGCGATCAGTCCGGCGCGCGGTCCGCCAAGGCGCCGCGTCAATCGCCAAGTGACGAACAGGCCGATGAGACCGATGACCGCCCCGATCAGCCGGCGCGTTTCAAACAGGCCGAACGGGAGAATCTTTGCCGCAAGCGTCGACAGGATATCGGACCCGCCGCCGTACATATACAGATTGACGAACGACAGCGCCCGTTTGTCGGCGAAGCCGGACGAATAGAGCGATACCAGCAAGTGACCGTACTGGGATTGTGTATAGTCGTCCCACCCCAAGCCGTAATCGCGGAATGTCGCAGCGGCTATTGCCCCGACCGCCAAAAGCAGCGCGATCGCCAGAGCATCCATCGACCGGCTGATATCGAGGGGCCGCGCTCGTAGCGCGATTGGTTTGGCGTTGGATTGGACGACGGCTTGGACCACGGTCGGCCTGGTCTTAAACTGTGTATTGCCGCAAGGCTCGGCGCATAGCGCCTCGAACACATGACCGCCATTCGTAGCGAGTGCAATGTGTCAAATCGGCGGATCGTCCGGCGCCGAATGTAAAAGCGGCGGGACCGATGGTCCCGCCGTCGCAGCCAGGGGCTATTTCAGGGCCGCTTCGTACATTTCCGCGACGTAATCCCAATTGACCAGATGATCGAGAAACGCCTTGAGGTAGTCCGGTCGCCGGTTGCGGTAATCGATATAATACGAATGCTCCCACACGTCGCAACCCAGGATCGGCTTGGCGCCGTGGACCAAGGGATTTTCACCATTCGGTGTCTTCATGACGACGATTTTGCCGTCTTTAATGGCGAGCCAGCACCACCCCGAACCGAACTGAGTGGCACCGGCCTGGGCGAATTCCTCCTTGACCTTGGCCAAGGGCCCCACATCGGAGGTCAACTGCTTTTCCAATTTGCCGGGAAGCTTTTCGCCGCCGCCGCCCTTCTTCATCCATTTCCAGAAATGGATGTGATTGTAATGCTGCGCTGAATTGTTGAACAGGCCGGGATTCTTGCCATAAGTCCCCTTCAAGACCTCTTCAACTGGTTTGTTCTCCCATTCGGTGCCCTTAGCGAGATTATTGCCGGTAGTCACGTAAGCCTGATGGTGTTTGTCGTGGTGAAACTCAAGCGTCTCGCGCGACATGTGGGGGGCCAGCGCATCATAGGGATAGGGAAGTTCGGGCAGCGTGAATGCCATTTGGTCTACTCCTCAATGTGAAGCCGGACGGAGCGGGGTTTTGGCGGTGAAACCGCCGACAGGTGAGAGTAGTTCCTCAAAATAGGCCCAATGCTTGGCGCTCGGCAACGCCTACCCTCCAGTGCCCGGCCGGCGCGACCCACCCCGACGCGACAGATCGAGCGCCCAAGGGGCTTGTTTGACGCTGCGTCCGCCCACGGATTTCCTAGACTTTGCAAGCAATTACCCCAAACCGCTCGGCCCCTCATAATGCTGACCGAGCGGGAAGGTGGAAGTCCCATACCTGCGCGCGCTCGCCAAGCCATTTTACGATTAAAGCTTGCGCCGCCTGCAGATGGCGGCCAAAATGGCGCGAAAAAGTGGCCGCCGCGAGTTTGTGCGGAAAGGCAGGGGACCGGCGTATGTTCGCGCTTTTGCTGGTGCTAGGTTCTGTCATTGCCGCGGCAGGATTGGCCCTGGTCGCGTCCGGTGTGTCTATTCAACAACACACCTTCGACGCGAGCAACGTGACGCCAGGCACGATTGCGGTCATTGGCGGAGCTATTCTTATCGGACTTGCTTTCGTCGTGCGCGCACTCTTGCGCGTCGAGCGCGCGCTTATGGCACGGCCGGTGCCTCGTCCAATGCGGCCAGGGGAAACAGCCGGTGTTGGCGTCACGACCGCGCCGCCAAGTGAACAAGCCCGCGTTCCTTTCCCCGCCAAACCTGTGCCGCCCCCGCAACCGGCGACCGCTGAGGGTGCAACGCTCGAAGTTTTTCGTCACTCAGCGTCGGGGGCGACGGAAGAGACGCCGGTGGTGGAGCAGGACGATGCGGCGTTGTCGCCAAATGGGTCGATCCGCTCCGACGAAGACAATCGCGGAGTCCATCATGGCGTTGCGGCACGCGGCAATGGTGCTGCCGCGCCGCAGGTGGCAGGGAGCGGTCGGCCGGTGCGGCGGGTGCAAACGCAAGCGAAAGGCTCGATTTTCGATTCCCTTTGGCCCAAGGCGCAACGGGCCGTGTCGGAAGCTAAGGCGGCACCGCCTGCCCCGGCGACGCCTCCGCCGGTGCCAGCATCGCAACAAACTGAGCCGGCAAGCGAACCAGCCCAGCCATCCAAGCCTGCAGCAGCATCACGGCCGCCGCCGGCAGCTGTCTCGATCCTAAAGTCCGGTGTGGTCGAGGGTATGGCCTATACGCTCTATTCGGACGGTTCGATTGAGGCGCAGTTGCCCGGCGGTACGCTGCGCTTCGGTTCCATCACCGAATTGCGCAATCACATCGAACAGAACGGCTGACCATTTGCGCTCGGGTAATTGTCGTTATCGAACCCTGCTATTCTGTATAGCGTACAGTTTTGAGTAGGATCTCGTCCAACTACACATTGGTTTTATTGCCTTTTCTCACCCTGTGTAGTATAGAATCCAGTCGCGTTTCCTTTGCGGTGAGACGTTTGATTAGGCCGTCGCCGCCTTAGCAGGCGATCGGCGCAGAGATCAGGTCCCATGGCCGACAATCCGGGCGAAAGCGCCTACATCGAGCTGACCGCGCAAATTGTCTCCGCCTATGTCGGTAACAACTCGATGCCGAGCGCGGAAATAGCGAGTCTGATCGGGCAAGTGCACGCTGCGCTTAAGCGTGTGTCTGGCGGACAAATGACGGCGACATCGGAACCCGTGAAGCCGGCCGTGCCAGTTAAGCGCTCGATCAGCTCCGATTACATCGTCTGTCTGGAGGATGGGAAGAAATTCAAGTCGCTCAAGCGTCACCTGCGAACTCAATACAACATGACTCCGGAGCAATATCGAGAAAAATGGGGTCTGCCTGCCGATTACCCGATGGTGGCGCCAAATTATGCGGCCGCCCGCTCGCAGCTTGCAAAGCAGATGGGGTTAGGCCAGCAGCGCCGCCGCCGCAAATAGCTCGGCTTCGTTGTCTGCTCTGCAGTGCTCTCGCTCTCGGCTTCGGCGTACGCAGCTCAGGCAGCGGCACCAGCGAGTGCCGCGCGCGCCTCGGAGCGGATGCGCTCGACCATCGCCCGGAAACCGTTTGAACGTTGCGGCGTGAGATGCTCGCGTAACCCCATTTTCTCGAATAGCGCGAGTGCGTCCACTGAAAGAATGTCTTTCGCGGCTTTTCCCGAAAACGTCGCAAATAGGACGGCGATCAATCCGCGCACGATATGGGCGTCGCTGTCGCCAGCAAAGGTGAGCACGGGCCCATCCGCGCCATTCGGACGCACGTCGGTTTCGAGCCAGACCTGACTCGCGCATCCCTGCACCTTATTGACGTCGGTATGCGCTGAAGGCGCAAGCGGTGGCAGCTCCCTGCCCAGCTCGATCAGATAGCGATAGCGATCGTCCCAGTCGTCGAGGACCGAGAAATTGTCGATGATCTCATGAATATCGGCCATCATTTGGCTGTCCCGCGTCAGCTCTTATATAGGATGGCGGCCGGGCGGGGTCGATGCTTCCGCTGGCATCACTGCGGGCGTGGCGGTTCGGGGTGCCCCACGGACGCTTGCGGCGAGGTTATGCCGAATGCGCGTCCGCTGTGCGTGCCGGCGGCCCGCGCCAGGGCGGATCGAGATCCGCGGGGGTGAGGGTGTTCTGCGATGCCCCCTGCAACGGAGATTCCCGGGGCGAGGATTTCCCGCTGTTTGCGGCGAGCGAACCTGTCGTGTGCGGCGCCGTGGCCTCGGTCAAGAAATCGTAAAGCATCTTGGCGCCGGCTTGTGCCCTGTGGCCAAGCACCGTGGCGAGTTCCGAGCCGACCGTGCAAGCGTTGGGTTCGCGCGCGCAGAAACCCTTGAGATCGTGGACGGTGGCGGACGCCGCGGAGAGTGCGTCCGCAGCATCAACGTCGCTGGTCGAGGGTCCGCGCTGCGCGCCGGTAGGCAGCAGGATCAGCACGATGCTGAGCCAGAACGCCATTCGCATCAGGAAGAACATGAGTCCCAAGTCCCCCACGGCTCGTATCGCCGTAGTAGGACGCAAGCTAGCAGGCTGCGCTGAAAGCCGCGTTCGCTGTATTGGATTGTTTTTGCCCATAATCGAGCAGAATACGCCGCAAATTTTCGAGCAATTTGATAAAAATTGGAACTAAAAATAATTTACCTAAAGTTTGAGCAAATGCCGCCAGTTCGGCAATTCGTGCGATTTCATACGGGGAAGTTCCTTGCCGACATGAGGTCCTGCTGGGATTCCGGTAACCCGCCGGCTTGTCGATTGGCGAGGACGGATACGGTGCATTCACCATGCCGGACGAATCAACCCTGCAGATGCGCGCCAGACCCCGGCGCGACGCTCGCGCCATGCTC